>NZ_JASOKQ010000002.1:0-202549 GCF_030216265.1 Corynebacterium sp. UMB0012 | reverse complement strand
ATTCCCAGGGGCCAGGCGAGTTTTATGTCGCCTCCACCCACGCCTGCATGGGCCAGCCCTAGCACGAGGTACATCCCCGGCCACCACAGCCCACTCCAATTGGCAACGACGAGCGAGAGCACCGCAGCTGGAAGGGTTAACCAGTCTGGCAATCGGCGCTGCCGAATATCCCACCAAGACAAGGCTGCTGCCCACAAACCATAAATAATTCCCCCGACTATTAGCACGGGGATCACTCTAAGGCACGCTGTGAGGAAGCGCTGGGCGTCAATGTCTACATGGCGAAGTCTGCAGTTCCTACGGCACGAGGGTTGCCGGCCCCGCTTGCCGACGCCCCTCCTACTTAGTCGTCTGCGACCGCTTCTGCAGCTCCTGGTTCACTGCCTTCAGCATGTCTTCCCGCGGGGCGGCCACCCCTGTAAATTGCTCGAACTGACTAAATGCTTGGTAGGCGAGCATGACATGCCCGCCCACAGTCTTGTACCCATTGGCCGCCGCACACGTGGTCAGCGGTGTAGGCCAGGGATCATAGATGACGTCCAGCACCGGTGCGTGGGCGAGGTCAAAGACATAGTCTTTCACCGCCGCTGACGGAACCGTGGACACAATGACATCGGCTTCCCGAGACAGGACGGATAAGTCCCCGTCGAAACTGATAAAGGAAAGCTCCAGCCCTAAGTTCTGGGCGAGCGGCAACAGTTCGGCGCTCCGGTCGGAACGATTGAGGACCGTAACCTTTTTCACCCCGCGCTCGGAAAGCGCCCACAACGCCGGACGGGCGGTGCCCCCAGCACCAATGAGCAGCGCATGACCTGCCGGACTATCCCCCAGGAGCTCGGCGAGCGCACCGCGTACGCCCTCGGTATCGGTATTGTCCGCAAACCAACCATCAGCCCTGCGCACCAAGGTGTTTGCCGAGCCAATCAGTTGGGCTCGGTCGCTTACGGTGTCCGCAAAGCGGAGGGCAGCAAACTTGCCAGGCATGGTCACGGAGAAGCCAACAAACTCTGAGTCGCTTGCCGCCACCAATTCCGGCAGCCCCTCCGCCGATGACTCAAAGCGGGTGTAGTCCCAACCGGCCAGCCCGGCGGCCTCGTAGCCAGCATTGTGAAGCACCGGAGACAAGGAGTGCTCGATGGGGCTACCAAGGACCGCCGCACGTGGCATGGTGTTTCTACCTCTTTGTGGTTATCGCGACTTTACTGGGCGGGCTGCTCGGCAGCGGCGTCGCCGTTGCCGGCACCAGCGCCCTCTCCTTCGCGCTTCGAGTCAAGCACGCCGGAGCGGATGGCGTCATCAACGCGGCCCAAGTGCTCATCGTAGCTATCGGAGAAGACGGTAGTGCCTTCCTGGTCCACGGTGACGAAGAACTTCCAGTTGCCCTCAGCCGGCTCTTCCATGGCCTTGATTGCATCGTCCGAAGGAGAAGCAATCGGGGTATCCGGTAGACCTTCCTTCGCGTAGGTATTCCACGGGGTCTTCTCCCCACGGGCCTCATCGGTGGTGGCCAGCTCAACGTCTTCCAAGCCGTAGTTCACGGTGGAGTCAAACTCCAGGCGCATTGGCTCGTCCAAGCGGTTAAGGATAACGCGGGCAACCTTGTCGAACTCGCCTGCCGGTGCCTCGCGCTCCACCAGGGATGCGGAGGTGAGCAGCTCATAAGGGCTCAAACCGATAGCCTGCGCGCGTTCCTGAATATTGGTCTCGTTGTAGCGCTTGGTGGAGCGGGTGATGAGGTCCTTGAGGATGTCCTTGGCCTCCATATTGGGGTCCAAGACATACTGACCTGGGGCGATAAGGCCCTCAATGCGCTTTGGGTCATTACCGCGCTTGTTGATAGCGTCCAAGGCCCACTCCGGTGCGCCCAGCTCGGCTGGGTCGGTTTCCGCGGCAACCTTTTCCAGGTCCTCCTTCTTCAGGCAGTTGCCATCGTTGCAGCTGACCTCAGAAATCAGGGAGTAAATGCCGTAGCGGACGTCTCCGCCCACAACCTTGACGTCCTCCAAGGTGGCGCCGCCTTGCACCTCGAGCATGTCCACGCGGTTATTCTCATCCAACAGTGCCTCGACTGCGGCGTCCGCGCTCATCTCTTCCTGTAGGCGATAAAAGCCCGGCTGGATTTGGCTCGCGCTGTGGTTCATCGACGCAGCAGAATCGAAAGCGTCCTGCGTCTTCACCACGTTCTTTTCTACCAAAGCAGGTCCGAGCTCGGACATGGACGAGCCTTCCGGCACCTCCACCAGCTGGGTGGTACCGTTGCCGGTTCCTTCATAATCGGCGGAGGTATTGCCGAGGCGGAATCCGATGTAGATAAGGGCGCCAAGGATGACGATGATGGACGCAATGACAACGGCAATGCCGCGCTGGCGGCGCTTGACGTATTTCGGCTCCATCGATCGGCCGAGGCGTTCTTGGTTACGGCTCACGTGTTTTAGTCTCCTGAGTCTGAAGGCTGGTCTATTGCATCTTGGGTTCGTAGCGCGCTCGCACGCCCATCCAACCAAGTCTGCAATATCTCCACCGCTGCTGCTTGGTCGATGACTTTACGGCCCTTCTTCTCGGACACGCCAGACGCGCGCAGCGCGGTAGTTGCTGCCACGGTGGTCAGACGCTCATCAGCCAAACGTACTGGTGGTGGAACTTTATCTATATTTGCATCTCGATTCAACCGACGGCGGATCCGAAACGCAATTTCCTTAGCATGTTTTACGCTTTTTGAGCCATTTCCCTGCAGGTCCCGCGGCAGCCCTACGATGACCTCTACTGCGCCATAACAATCAATCAGTTCTAGGATGCGGTCAATATCGCCCTTATCGCGGTCCTTGAACCCGGTTTCCCGGTGCACGGTCTCCACTGGGGTGGCAAGCGTGGCTTCCCTATTGGACACTGCCACGCCAATGCGCACCGTGCCGACATCGAGTGCGAGCCGACGGCCCTGCCCCGGATCATCAACTCCGGGGGTATCTGGTTCCACTTTTGCCACGGTCGAACTCCTACAGGGACTCGAGCATGTCCTTGACGGCCTCGAAGCCGCGCTCAGCACCGGCCGCAGTAGAACCAGAGCCCTGAGCCATATCCGGCTTACCGCCGCCGCGTCCGTCAACGTACTGGCCAAACTGCTTGACGATGTCCCCGGACTTCACGCCGCGCCCAACGGCCTTGTCCGTGGCCGCCGCGATGAACGGGAACTTGCCTTTGTCCTCGGCGCCCAAGACGATGACGGCTTCTTCCTCGCGCAGGCGGTTGCGCAGGTCCGTAGCAACGGTGCGCAGGTCCCCGCCGGTGGTGCCTTCCGGCAAGGTCAGCGCAATGACCTTGAACCCATTGATGTCCTTAGCCGCGCTGACGAACTCGGAGGCACGCGCAGCCAGCTGCTGCTTGCGCAGGGTTTCAATTTCCTTCTCCGCTGCCTTGAGCTTTTCAGACAGCTGAGCAATGCGCTCCGGCAGGTCCTCGGTCTGTACCTTCAGCTCGCGAGAAACGCCTTCCACCAAGGCGGTCTCCTTGGAGTAGTAACGGAAGGCATCCAAACCGGAGTAGGCCTCGATGCGGCGAGCACCAGAGCCAACGGAGGACTCACCGAGCACGGACACCGGTCCGATTTCAGCGGAGGAACCAACGTGGGTACCGCCGCACAGCTCGATGGAGAACGGGCCACCGATCTCTACCACGCGGACTTCCTTGCCGTAGTTCTCACCGAATAGTGCCATAGCGCCCATGGCCTTGGCCTCCTCCAGGGAGGTCTCAATGGTGTTGACGGCAAAGTTGGAGTCGATTGCCTGGTTAGTAATCAATGCAATCTCTTCCAACTGCGCCTGGCTGAGCTGCTCGGTGTAGTTGAAGTCAAAGCGTAGGTAGCCCGGGCGGTTCATGGAGCCGGCCTGGACGGCGGTGGGGCCAAGCACCTGGCGCAGTGCGGCGTGAATGAGGTGGGTTGCGGAGTGCGCCTGGGTGGCACCGTGGCGCCACTGCTCGTCGACGGCTGCTTCAACGGACATACCCAAGTCAAGGCCGCCGGCGGTAACCGTGGCCTTGTGGACCCACAGCTTCTTACCAATCTTCTGGACGTCATTAACCTCAAGGAGGGATTCGCCGGCCATAATGCGGCCGCGGTCTGCCATTTGGCCGCCAGCTTCGGCGTACAGCGGGGTGTGGTCCAAGATGACCTCAACCTGCTCGCCCTCGCGCACCTGGTCGACCTTTTCGCCGCCGCGGACGAGGCCGATCACGCGGGCGTCGGAAGTAAGCTCCTCAAAGCCGGTGAAGACGGTGGGGTTATTGTCTACCCAGTCACGGTAGAGGGAAAGGTCAGTGTGGCCGTGCTTCTTGGCCTGATTATCGGCCTTGGCGCGGCGGCGCTGCTCGCCCATGGCATCGTTAAAGCCATCCATGTCGACCTCAAGGCCGGCCTCCTGGGCCATTTCCAAGGTCAAGTCGATGGGGAAACCGTAGGTATCGTGCAGCTCAAAGGCCTTCTCGCCCGGCAGGACCTTTGCGGTCTTCGCGCGGGAGGTGGACTTGAGCTCCTGGACGGCATCATCGAAGAGGCGGGTGCCGGACTCGAGGGTCTTCAGGAAGGCCTTTTCCTCATTCACGGCAACGCGCAGGATGCGCTCGCGGTTGTCCGCAATCTCCGGGTAGGACGGGGTCATAGTATCCATGACCGTATTCATGAAGCGCTCCATAGTCGCGCCCTTAGCGCCCAGCAGCTTGGCGGAACGGATAATGCGGCGCAGCAGGCGGCGCAGGATGTATCCGCGGCCCTCATTGCCTGGGGTCACGCCGTCCAGGATGAGCATCATGCCCGTACGGGAGTGGTCAGCTACCACACGGAAGCGGATATTGTCCTCGTGGGAAGCGTTGTCGCCATAGGTGGCGCCAGTAAGCTCCTCCGCCACGTCAATGACTGGGCGCAGCAGGTCCGTTTCATAGACGTTGTCTACGTCCTGCAAAATGCAGGCCACGCGCTCGATGCCCAGGCCGGTATCGATATTCTTCTTGGGCAGCTCGCCGACGATCTCAAAGTTGCCCTTGCCAATGCCCTCGCCGCGCTCATTTTGCATGAAGACCAGGTTCCAGATCTCCATGTAGCGGTTGTCATCGGCGATCGGGCCGCCGTCCTTGCCGTACTCAGGACCACGGTCATAATAGATCTCGGAGCACGGGCCACAGGGCCCAGGGATACCCATGGACCAGTAGTTGTCCTCCATGCCGAGGCGCTGAATGCGCTCTTCAGGCACGCCGATCTTGTCGCGCCAAATTTCGGCGGCCTCATCATCATCCAGGTAAACGGTGACCCACAAGCGCTCTGGGTCTAGGCCAAAGCCGCCCTCATCAACGGAGCCGGTAAGCAAGGCCCACGCATTGGTGATGGCGCCTTCCTTGAAGTACTGGCCAAAGGAGAAGTTGCCGGCCATCTGGAAGAAGGTGTTGTGGCGGGTGGTAATACCCACCTCATCAATGTCCAAGGTACGCACGCACTTTTGGATGGAAGTGGCAAGGCCCTTGGCAAAGGGCGGGTTCTGCTGGCCCAAGAAGTAGGGCTTAAACGGAACCATGCCGGCATTAACGAAAAGCAGGTTAGGGTCATCCAGGATCAGCGAGGCGCTTGGTACTGCCTCGTGACCAGAATTGACGAAGTGCTGGGTAAACCGTTCCCGGATCTCATGAGTCTTCACGAGCAACAATCCTAACTGTCTGAGCTTTCATCTTCTATCAAGAAGTTTCTAACCCGCCCAACTCTACCCTTCGCTGCACAGCGATTTCCCATCGGTGGGGATCAGCGAGGCCGGCGCGCGTTTTTGCCGGGGCCGCGTTTGCCACGAATAATGCTGCGCAAGCGGCCTATATAGTCATAAACACGCTTCTCAGCCCCGTGATCGGTGGGTTCATAGTAAACCGAACCCTCCAGCTCATCGGGCAGGTACTGCTGCTCTACTACGCCGCGGGGATCATCGTGGGGGTAGACATAGCCCACGGCATTTCCCATCCGCTTGGCGCCCTCATAGTGCCCATCACGCAGGTGCGGTGGCACGTGGCCCACCTTGCCGGCGGCTACATCGGCTTGCGCCTGCGTGATGGCAGAAATGACCGAGGGAGACTTGGGCGCGGTGGCCAGGTGAATGGTGGCTTGCGCGAGCGGGATTCGGGCTTCTGGCATGCCAATGAGCTGAGCGGCCTCGGCCGCTGCCACGGCCACCTGGAGGGCGGTGGGATCGGCCATGCCGATGTCCTCGGAGGCGTGCACAATGAGCCGCCGGGCAATAAAGCGCGGGTCCTCCCCCGCTTCTACCATGCGGGCGAGATAATGCAGCGCAGCGTCAACATCGGAGCCGCGAATGGACTTAATAAACGCGGAAACCACGTCATAGTGTTGGTCGCCGTCGCGGTCATAGCGCACCACTGCCTTATTGACGTTGTCCGTGACCGTTTGTGGGGTAATCTCCCCGCCATCGTCAACCGCCTCGGCCGCGGCCTCGAGATAGGTCAGCGTGCGCCGCGCATCGCCACCGGCGAGGAGCACCAACTGATCCAAGGCTTCATCGGTAATCCGAATGTCGCGCTCACCTAGGCCACGGTCGCTTTCGAGCGCGCGCTTGGCGACGCCCCTTAAGTCATCGTCGCTTAGCGAATGCAGCTGCAACAGCAGCGAGCGAGACAAAAGCGGCGCGACGACGGAGAAGGAAGGGTTTTCCGTGGTTGCCGCGACGAGCAATACCGTGCGATTCTCCACGGCCGCAAGGAGCGCGTCCTGCTGAGTCTTGGAAAATCGGTGCACCTCATCGATGAACAGCACCGTGCGCCGACCATGAATGAGTTCTTGCCGAGCGTGGGTGATGACCTCGCGGACCTGCTTGACGCCCGAATCGAGGGCGGAGAGGCCCACGAAGTTCTGCCCCATTTGGCTAGCGATGAGCGAGGCAATGGTGGTCTTGCCGGTGCCCGGCGGCCCGTACAAGATGACAGAGGCCTCCCCTGAGCCTTCCACGAGGCGGCGTAATGGCTTGCCGGGAGCCAGAAGGTGGTCTTGTCCGACCACTTCATCTAGGTTTTGGGGACGCATCCGCGCCGCCAGTGGCGACCCGGCGTGGGTGGCGAAAAGGTTCTTCCCGGGCAGCGGCGACGCGCTGCGGTCCGGAGTGGGCCCGCCAAATAATGAGTCTTGAGACACTGGAAAGCTACCTCCTATAAGGGTGCGGGCACATCGCGATTGTCTATTCGTCATCCAGGCGGCGCGCAATGGCGCTGCCAAATTCCGCGATGGGCGCGCAGGCGGGGCCATCGCAGCGCGCGGCATATCGGGATAGCGCCTCAAAGGTTTCATAAAGGTCGCGGCGCACGAGCAATTCATCTTCCGTGAACGGTCCGTGGTCAGCAGGGCGCAATATGGAGCGCTGCGGATCGTGGACGACCTCGGCTTCTCCCCTGGCAAGCGCAACCAGCCCTTCGATGCCGCCGGCGTGCATCGTGGTCACGCTCGATAGCGCCCAGCCAATGAGCGACGCCACGATAAGGCCGTGGATTTCTTCCGCATTGGAAAATAGCGGCCACACCTCAGATACGGCACGGGACCAGGCAGAAATGAAGATGTCTGCCTCTTCGTCCGTAATCGGCTTGGAGAAGAGGAACTGTGGGAATCCGGCGATAACGCAGGCTACGTCGAAGCCAACATTGCGGAATCCTGCCCATTCATAGTCCAAGAAGTGCAGGCGCTGGGACACAATAATGTTATCCGGCGAAAGGTCAAAGGGAGTAAAGGCCCGGTCTTTGCCGGATGCTAGGGAGCGTGCGGCTTGACCCGCAAGTTCCCGGAAGCTTGCCGGTGCTTCAAGCCCTGCCTTATCCAGCAAATCAAGGCCGATGCTAATGGAGCGCTCCAGCGCCTCATCGCGCACGGACTGGTGCGGGGCCAAGTCCGGGTTCTTGCGCAGCATCCTAGTGAGCAAGGTTTCATAATCTTGCTCATGGCCCGCGGTTCCAGCGTGCATGTGCCCCAACGCACTGCCCAGCGAGCGCAACACCCGTACGCGGTCATCATCGGTGGACTGTACGAGGACATCGGCAAGCGTTTCGCCCTCACCCAAGTCCGTCAACACAATAATGCGCTGCTCCAGATCGTGGGCCAGAAGCACAGGCCCGGGGCGCACGTCCTCAGATAACGCGGTGGTGAATTGATAAGCCACCACCTCGCGCAGCATCGCGGCATCATCGACGCCATAGCCGGTGACCGGGTTGTACTTTATGACTACCGAGCGGTGCGGCAGGAAGGCTCCAGGGGCAATCTTGGCGCGCAGGACCATTGCATTCCCGGAACCATCCAAGCGCTCTACGCTCGACATTTCCGGGGTACCACCAAAACGGCGCGACAACATCTCCGAGGCGGCTTTGATGACGTCCTCGGGTGACAGCACAGCTTTGTTATCAACCATAGTTCTATCCAGTATGCCCCCTCACACCAAAGCGGGGTCACAAGTTCGCCCGCTGCGAAATTGCCGCGGACTACGATGTGCCCCGCACGGTGCGCCTGAAAGGCCGAGGTTTAAGCTCCCGGCCTACTTCTCCTCAGCGGTTTCTGCCGTAGTGGAACCGGCCTTGTCCTGTTCCTTCTTCTTTTCTGGCTTGTAGTCTACGCCGGTCTCCTTACGCTGTGCGGCAGGGATTGCCGCCGGGGCGTCGGTAAGCGGATCCACGCCGCCGCCAGACTTCGGGAACGCAATGACGTCGCGGATGGAGTCGAAGCCGCCCAACAGGGAGACGATGCGGTCCCAGCCGAAGGCGATGCCGCCGTGTGGTGGGGCGCCGTACTGGAAAGCATCGAGCAGGAAGCCGAACTTCTCCTGAGCCTCCTCGTCACCGATTCCCATGACGTCAAAGACGCGCTTCTGCACGTCCTGCTGGTGAATACGGATGGAGCCGCCGCCAATCTCGTTGCCGTTGCAGACAATGTCATAGGCGTACGCCAGCGCCTCACCCGGGTTCTGGTCAAAGTTGTCCAGGTACTCCGGCTTCGGGGAGGTAAAGGCGTGGTGAACCGCGGTCCACTTGGAGTGGCCCAGCGCGACGTCACCAGAAGCGGTCGCATCAGCGGAAGGCTCAAAGAGCGGAGCGTCTACAACCCAGGTAAAGGCCCAGTCGCCTTCCTTAATAAGGTCCAGCTTCTTTGCAATCTCGCCACGTGCAGCGCCCAACAGGGCACGGGAAGACTTGGTGTCACCGGCGGCAAAGAAGATAGCGTCGCCCGGCTTAGCGCCGACGTGCTCTGCAATGCCCTCGCGCTCGGCGTCAGTAATGTTCTTAGCTACCGGACCGCCCAAGGTGCCGTCCTCGCCCACGGTGATGTAGGCCAGACCCTTGGCTCCACGCTGCTTTGCCCAATCCTGCCAAGCATCGAACTGACGGCGTGGCTGAGAAGCGCCGCCTTCCATGACCACGGCGCCTACGTATTCGTTCTGGAAGACGCGGAAGGTGGTGTCCTTGAAGAACTCGGTGCACTCCACAATCTTGATGTCAAAGCGCAGGTCCGGCTTATCGGAACCGTAGTACTTCATCGCATCGGCGTAGGTCATGCGCGGGATTGGAGTCTTGATCTCGTAGCCGATGAGCTTCCACAGCTCGGTGACAATCTCTTCCGCCAAGGCAATGACATCGTCCTGGTCTACGAAGGACATCTCCACGTCCAACTGGGTAAACTCCGGCTGGCGGTCAGCGCGGAAGTCCTCATCGCGGTAGCAACGCGCAATTTGGTAGTAGCGCTCCATGCCAGAGACCATGAGCAGCTGCTTGAAAAGCTGCGGGGACTGCGGCAGTGCATACCAGGTGCCTGGCTTCAAACGCGCTGGTACCAAGAAGTCGCGTGCACCCTCCGGGGTGGAACGGGTCAAGGTTGGAGTCTCGATCTCAGCAAAGTCATGAGAATCCAGCACCTTGCGGGCCGCGCGGTTGGCAGCAGAACGCAGGCGCAGTGCCTTTGCCTGGCGCTCGCGGCGCAGGTCCAGGTAGCGGTACTTCAGACGAGTCTCCTCGCCTACCTCACCCGAGGTAGAAGGATCATCAATCTGGAATGGCAGCGCTGCGGACTTATTCAGAACCTCAAGATCCGCGACATTAACCTCAATCTCACCGGACGGCAGGTTGGGGTTTTCCGAGCCTTCTGGGCGAGGCTCCACGGTACCGGTGACCTTAACGCAGTATTCGGAACGCAGGTCGTGGGCGCGCTCCGCCACGTCAGATTCACGGAAGACAACCTGGGCAATGCCGGAGCGATCGCGCAGGTCAATGAAGATCACACCACCGTGATCGCGGCGGCGGGAAACCCAACCGGTTAGGGTGACGGTCTCTCCTGCGAGTTCTTTGCGGAGCTCACCTGCTAAGTGGGTACGCAGCACTGTTGTTCAATCCCTTCTGAAAATTGTGTCACTTGCGGGTCCCGCCACGCGTAAACAGCGCGCGCCAAACCAAGCACAAGACTAGGAACGCGCACAATTCTACATCCCTACCGGTACGCGGAGCGCAGTTAGGTGGACGCAAGTTAATCCCGAAGGTCGCAGAAGAACCACCGTTTCCCTCCTTCAGCCTCTTTGCAACAATCTTCATCCTGTGTATGAGGGGACCATGTGGCACTATTTAGGCATGACTTTTAGATCAGGTGCCGATTTCGGCGGCAAGGAAGCGCGTTCGGGTGGCGGCGGCGGTGGCATCGCCATTGGCGGTGGCATCGGCTCGATTGTTCTAGTAGGCCTCTTCCTCCTTCTGGGCGGCAATCCCTCAGACTTGGGTTCAATCCTGGGCAGCGAGCAGACCCAATCCGACGGCGCTGCACAAGGCGAAAGCCCCGAATGCGAAACTGCAGAAGATGGCAACACCAAGGATGAATGCCTCGTTGAGTTCACCGGGCGCAGCGTGGATAACGTCTGGTCCAAGGTCTTGCCGGAACAGGCCGATATCCAATACACCGAGCCGGAGCGCGTGGTCTTCCACGGCGGCGTTAATACCGGTTGCGGCGCGGCCTCTTCTTCTACCGGCCCCTTCTACTGCCCACGCGATGAGTCCGCTTATTTCGACACCGCGTTCTTTGATTCCCTGCGCAACTTCGGCGCGGAAAATGCTCCTTTGGCCCGCATGTACATCGTGGCGCACGAGTTCGGCCACCACATCCAAAACCTTGAGGGCACCCTCGGCCTGTCGGACTATGACGACCCAGGCGCCGATTCCAACGCGGTGAAGATCGAGCTCCAGGCTGACTGCTACGCAGGCCTGTGGGCTTCTTACGCCGACAAGGGCGATAACCCCTTGCTCGAGCCGATTACTAAGGAACAGGTCTCAGACGCTGTCGCGGCAGCCCAGGCGGTGGGCGATGACAATATCCAGCGCCGCTCCGGCGGCCAGGTCCAGCCCGACTCCTGGACGCACGGTTCCTCCGAGCAGCGTGAGAAGGCATTCCTTGCCGGATATAACTCTGGCAAAATGTCCCAGTGCGACACCCTGGAGCGCGGCGCCTACCGCGGCTAATACTCACAACGTGGCCGTCGCGTAAAGCGGCGGCCATTATGTTCGCAAATAGCCACATTGCTTTCACGAACTCCACATCTTGAGTTCACTTTCCCGACACCTAGGACCTTTAGTCTGAGCGTGCATTCTCTACATAAGTATTTCCTTTGAGAATCCTTTTCGCCACGCTGACAAGCGCGGCCATACCCCTCGTGCACGCTTTCCTGAAAGGTTCTTCCTGTGTCTACCCCTACCACCCAGATGACGGACATTGAGGCCGTCAATGGCAAGGGCAACGACTGGATTTGGCACGCCATCTTTGGCGGCCTTACCGCCGTTACCCTCATCGGTTTTATGATCTGGGGCCACGACTACGTCGATGGCTCTAAGCCCATTCTCCTTGGCACCGCCATTCTCTTCGCCCTTTTCATGGCCTTCAATATTGGCGGCAATGACGTGGCCAACTCCTTCGGTACTTCCGTGGGTGCCGGAACGCTATCCATGAAGCAGGCCCTCGTTGTCGCCGCCATCTTCGAGGTCTCCGGTGCCATCCTCGCCGGCGGCGAGGTTACCGATACCGTGCGTTCCGGCATCGTCGACCTTGACGCCATTGATGGGCTCGACCCCATGGAGTTCGTCTACATCATGATGTCGTCCCTCTTGGGTGCAGCGATCTGGCTCCTCGTTGCCACCCGTATGGGTTGGCCGGTGTCTACCACCCACTCCATTGTTGGCGGCATCGTCGGCGCCGCGCTCACCGTCGGCTTCGTCACCGGCAAGGGCGGCTTGGACATGGTGCAGTGGGGCGGAATTGGCACCATTGCCATCTCGTGGGTGCTCTCCCCTGTCCTTGGCGGTCTCGCCGCTTTCATCTTGTTTAAGTGGATTAAGACCTCCATCTTGGTCTATAACGAGGAAGCAGACCAGAAGCTGCGCGAAATCAAGACCCGCCGCGCGGAGCTGCGCCAAGAGCACAAGTCTCGCTTTGCTCGCCTCAATGAAATCCAGCAGATCAGCTACACCAACGCCATGGCCCGGGACGCCGCCTTGGTGGCGGAAGAAGACTTTGATCCGGATCAGCTGGAATCTGAGTATTACCGCGATCTGTATAACCTCAACAAGGACATGGATAATGTCAAGGCTCACCGCGCCCTGGAGAGCTGGGTACCGGTACTAGCCGCCATTGGTGCCATCATCATCTCCGCCATGGTGATGTTCAAGGGCCTGAAGCACACCGGACTCGATTTCAGCGTTCTTCAGAACCTCTTGGTCATGGGCATGGTCGGCGCCGTGGTGTGGATGGCCGTCTTCATTTTCGCCCGCTCCCTGAAAAAGAAGTCGCTGGCTAAGTCCACCTTCCTTCTCTTTTCTTGGATGCAGGTCTTTACCGCTTCTGCCTTCGCCTTCTCCCACGGTTCCAACGACATTGCCAATGCCATTGGCCCCTTCGCTGCGGTTATTGACGTCCTCAAGACCGACCAAGTCAGCGATGAGGCTGCCGTGCCGGTTGCCGTCATGATTGCCATGGGTGTCGCCCTGATTTCTGGCTTGTGGTTCATCGGCCGCTTCGTGATTCAGACCGTGGGCTCAGGCCTTACCCAAATGCACCCCTCCTCCGGCTTTGCTGCTGAGCTTGCCGCCGCCGCTGTGGTGATGGGTTCATCGATCTTGGGCCTGCCGGTTTCTTCCACCCACATCCTCATCGGCGCCGTGTTGGGCGTGGGCATTGTCAACAAGGCAGCTAATTGGAACCTGATGAAGCCTATCGCTTTGGCGTGGGTCATCACCCTGCCCGCCGCGGCAGTCATCGCTGCTATTACTGTGTCTGTGCTGCGCGTAGTCTTCTAGGGATAGCTCAGCGCCGCTTATCCTCGGCACCCCATTTCATCCGCTAGCCGCACCGGCCATTGTGCCGGGGCTAGCGGATTTTCCATTGGGTAGCGTGGACTAATGCCCTGCTTGGCGATGCCCCCTTCTCTACACTGGCCCATATGACCGCGCACCGAGCTACTGCATTCCTGGCCGCATTCAACGACATAGAGCAACACTTGCGCTCGGCTCTCAACGCTGAGAACTCAGATTCCTTTTGGTGGATAGTAGACAAGGCACGAGACAAACACATGCTTTCTGGCAAGCAAGCCGAGGCGCTGAAAGATTTTTCTAACCTTCGCAATGCCATTGCCCACGGGCGTTACTACAAATCAGAGCCCATCGCTGAACCGCACGAAGCAGTGGTCAAGCAAATCTCCGCCCTCCGAGACATAGTGGTTTCCCCACCCGACGCACTCCACGTTTTGCAGCCACAAAAGGTATTTACCTTGACCTCTGCCACATCAATCATGGAGGCATTTAACGTCATAAAGGATAAGGACTTCTCCCAAATCCCCATCTATGATGAGGGCCGCTTCACCGCTTTGCTAACCACCAACACTATCGCTCGATGGGTAGCCAGAAACCTCAGCGATAATCACGTGCTCGATGCCGCGGACATCGCGGACATTGTGGAATACAAAGAACCCAGTGATCGCGCTATCTTTCTTGCCCGCACAGTAAGCGTGCAGGAAACGGTGGACGCCCTTTCAGAAACCGACAACCAAGGACATCACCCATGCGCCGCGGTCATCACGGAACACGGCAAGGTCACTGAGAAACCCCTGCGCCTCGTTGCACCGGCCGATCTACCGGCACTTTTTGATGCCCTAGAATGGGAATAATTCTCCCGCAGTCGGCTTCTCCGGCGGTCGGCGACGCGTCAATCTTTACTCCTGTGCACCGCATAGAAAGGCAACCATGCAATTCGGCATCTTCAGTATTGGGGATTTGACCACTGACCCCATCTCAGGAAAGACCCCCACTGAGGCTGAGCGCATCCGCAACCTAACGGAAATTGCGCTTAAAGCCGAAGAGGTTGGCCTTGATGTCTTTGCTACCGGCGAGCACCACAACCCGCCCTTCGTTCCGTCCTCTCCTACAACACACTTGGCGTATATCGCCGCGCAGACGGAGCGCTTGCAGCTATCTACTGCAACCACGCTGATTACTACCAATGACCCTGTAAAGATCGCAGAGGACTATGCATTTTTGCAGCACCTTGCTGACGGCCGCGTAGACCTCATGCTCGGCCGCGGAAATACCGGCCCGGTCTATCCCTGGTTCGGCAAAGACATCCAGCAGGGTATTCCTTTGGCGATTGAGAACTATCACCTCCTGCGCAGGCTGTGGCGCGAGCCCGTCGTTAACTGGCAAGGAAAGTTCCGTGCGGGTTTGGAAGGATTTACCGCTACTCCGGCACCGCTGGATGGAATTCCGCCCTTTGTCTGGCACGGCTCCATTCGTTCGCCGCAAATCGCTGAACAAGCCGCATACTACGGCGATGGCTTCTTCCACAACAATATCTTCTGGAATAAGGAACACACCGCCCAGATGGTAGACCTCTACCGCCGTCGCTTTGAAAGCTATGGCCATGGCCAAGCGGACCAAGCAATCGTCGGACTTGGCGGCCAAGTCTTCATTGGCGAAACCGAACAAGAAGCTAAAGACTTCTTCCGCCCCTACTTCGACAACGCCCCAGTCTATGGCCACGGGCCAAGCCTCGAGGACTTCACGGCGCAGACTCCACTGACCGTCGGCACCGTAGAACAAGTAATTGAAAAGACCCTCAGCTTCGCTGACTGGGCCGGTGACTACCAGCGCCAGCTATTCCTCATCGATCATGCCGGACTGCCCCAAGAGGTAGTTCTCCAGCAGATAGAAATTCTCGGCACGCAGGTTGTTCCCGAGCTGCGACGCCGCTTTGCGCAGCGCCGCCCGAGCCACGTGCCTTCTGACCCGCCGACGCACGCAAGCTTGCTCTCTGAGCCTCATCCTTCACACCTTCAGGTCAGCCCAGGAAAGGAGAACTAGTTATGCGCTCCCTCCTCGTTATCTCAGCTGGTCTTTCGCAGCCGTCATCCTCTCGCAGGCTGGCGGACATGCTCGCAGAAGCCACCCGCGCCAAAATCTCCGCGCGCGGTGAAGGAGTCCACATCGACGTCATTGAGGTCCGCGATCTCGCTTTCGAACTAGCTACCGCCATGACCGATCAGACTGCGCACACACCGCTTTTGGCTAGAGCCAAGCAGCAAGTTGCCGATGCCGATGGACTCATCGCCGTCACCCCGGTATTCCAAGGCAGCTATTCGGGCCTTTTCAAGATGTTCTTTGACGCCTTGGAGCCCCATGCCCTCGACAACCTTCCCACCATTATCGCAGCTACGGCCGGTTCTTCGCGCCATTCCCTCATTTTGGACTATGCGCTCCGCCCGCTATTTAACCAACTCCACGCCAACATCGTGCCAACTGGCGTATTCCAAGCCGCAGAAGACTTAGGCACTCCGGAGGGAGAGCGCATCGTCTCCCGGATTGAGCGCTCTGCCATCCAGCTAGCTGACCAGATAGTTGCCCCGCGAAACAGGGTGCCTGGAATTGCCGGTGACCTGACCGGGTTGGGAGGCCGCTCCACCGTTCGGTTAGCAAAGGAGAACTTCATCCCCCTTGACAAGCTCCTGAATGGGTATGGCAGCTAAGCCAAAACGCGAGCAGTGCTACGCATAGACGGCGATTGATAGAAGGTGTGACTTTCGCTACCCTGGTCACATAAAATCTGCCTCTACTCTTCGGTTTCGGCTGTGACCGCAATAGCGGCACAGCACATGCGCCCAACAGCTATCCCTTCAGAAAGGTTCGGCACAGCTTAACTATGACAATTAGCGTCACGGACATCTTCTCCATCGGCATTGGCCCTTCTTCTTCGCACACCGTCGGCCCCATGCGCGCGGCTAAGCAATTCCTCGATTCACTAGAGAAACACCCAGCTAAGGTCTATACGGAGTTGCGCGGATCGCTTTCCGCCACCGGCCGGGGCCACGCTTCCGATCGCGCCGTCATCCTTGGGCTCGCCGGGTGGGATCCGCTGAGCGTGCCTATCGACGCCGAGCCCCACGCGGGCGGCTTTATCCCCAGCGAAGGAACCATATCTGGTCCCCGCGGCACGGTGGATTATGAGATCGTCTTTGATAATGAACCGCTGCCCCAGCACCCGAATGGCATGATTTTTAGCGCCTGGGATGACAACGGCAACCTCCTCGCAGAAAAGGAAGAATACTTCTCTGTCGGCGGCGGTTTTATCCTCTCCCGCGCCGAGCTCGATGCGGAAGTCGCCGAAAGCAATGAGGTTCCTGCCGGCGTAGCCGCCGCCCAGGTAGATGACTCCGTTCCCTATAAGTTCACCACGGGCGAACAATTGCTCAACCTCTGCGAGGCTCATGACAAAGCAATTTGGGAGATCGTACTTGCCAACGAGGAAGCCTTGCACCGCGATGAAGGCGGAGCGGAATACGTTCTGCGCCACCTTGATTTAGTCTGGGACATCATGCGTGAATGCGTAACCGAGGGTATTTCCACCAAGGGGCTTCTTCCAGGTGGCCTGCGTGTGGCACGCCGTGCCCCGAAGATGTATGCACAGTTGCTAGAAAACCAGGACGACACCAGCTGCGGTTTCTCCGCCATGGAGTGGGTTAACCTGTACGCCCTAGCAGTTAATGAGCAAAACGCTGCCGGTGGCCGCGTCATTACTGCACCTACCAACGGCGCGTGCGGCATCATTCCAGCAGTTCTGCACTATGCGCGCGATTTCCGCGCAGACTTCACCCGTTCCACAGCTCGGCGCTACCTATTGACCGCCGGTGCCATCGGCATGATTATCAAGGAAAACGCGTCCATCTCCGGAGCCGAGGTTGGCTGCCAAGGCGAGGTGGGTTCCGCCTCCGCTATGGCCGCCGCAGGCATGGCAGAGCTGCTGGGTGCAGCCCCGGCGCAGGTGGAAAACGCCGCGGAGATTGCTTTGGAGCATAATTTGGGCCTTACCTGCGACCCAGTGGGCGGTTTGGTGCAGATTCCGTGTATTGAGCGCAATGCGATTGGCGCGGTAAAGTCCATCAACGCCGCGCGCATGGCTAAAATGGGTGAAGGTACTCACCACGTGACCTTGGATAATGCGGTACAAACCATGGCTGAAACCGGCCGCGATATGCTCTCCAAGTACAAGGAAACCTCCCTGGGCGGATTGGCCAAGACCATGGGCTTTAGCGTTTCGCAGGTGGAGTGCTAAAAATAACTCCATGCGCGCAGATGCCCTTCACCGCCGCACCGCCATTATTGCCGCGGCGTGCCAGCTTTTTCGTACCCACGGCGATGATGTCGCTTTGGAAAAGGTGGCTACGCGGGCTGGCGTAAGCGTGGCTACGGTCTACCGCAACTTCCCCAACCGCGCGAGCCTTATCCGCGCGTGCGCGGAATATATGGGTGATGCCTTTGCCAAGTTTCAACAGCGCCTCATCGCGGACTTTGAAATATCTACGCATTCTGGAGAAGACTACGTCCGCACTTACGCCACCCATATCCTGACAATGGGACTAAACACGCTCATTCCTGCGTTCGTCCCTCAGGATTTGGACTCTCTTAGCCCTGAGTTAATCGCCCAGCGCGATCTCCTAGAGCGCAACGGCCGACGGTTTATTGAGCTGGGCCAAGAGCAAGGCGAGATTGGCCCCGGCGTCACCCACCTCGAATTCATTGTGGGACTGTTGAGCCTGGCACGACCCCGCGAGGTTGATATCGATGCCTACCAGCCGGATATTCAAGAAAAAATCATTGACCTCTTTCTGGCGGGCATAAAAAGTGGGCACCGCGCCTAAGCGCGATGCCCACCGACCAAAGAAATTTAGGCCTCGCCGTTCATTTCCCGAGCAAGTACGGATACTAGGTCAGAAACCTTTACGTCGTGCTGCTCATGGGCGGCAAGGTCCTTGAGCGCAACCGTGCCATTTTTTAGCTCCTGCTCACCCAAGACCAGCGCGAAGCGTGCACCGGCGCGGTCGGCGCCCTTCATCGCGCCCTTCAGGCCACGGTCTCCAAAGGACATATCCGCAGAGATTCCAGCCTTGCGGAGGTCATTGATCAGAGTGGTCATGGTGCGCTTGGCGGCAGCACCCAGTGCAACGCCAAAGACGTCCACGCGGGACTCCACACCATCGAGGGTGATGCCCTCAGCCTCCAGCGCCAGCAGGGCACGGTCGACTCCCAGACCGTAGCCGATACCAGATAGGTCCTGGCCGCCTAGCTGAGCCATCAGTCCGTCGTAGCGGCCACCGCCGCCGATGCCGGACTGCGCGCCGAGTCCATCATGAACGAACTCGAAGCAGGTCTTGGTGTAGTAGTCCAAGCCACGGACCATGCGGGGATTAATCTCGTAGGCTACGCCCATATCGTCCAGCATGCCGGTGACGGTTTCGAAGTGCTCGCGGCATTCGTCATTGAGGTGGTCGAGCATCAAGGGGGCGTCGGCAAGCTGCTCCTGGACCTCCGGGCGCTTGTCATCCAGCACGCGCAAAGGATTAATCTCTGCACGGTGGCGGGTCTCTTCATCCAAGTCGAGCTTAAAGAGGAATTCCTGCAGCTTCTCGCGGTAAGCTGGGCGGCAGTTGCGGTCGCCCAAGCTGGTGAGCTCGAGGCGGAAGCCGCTAAGCCCCAGCGCGCGGAAGGAACGATCCGCCAAAGCGATGACCTCGGCGTCAAGCGCAGGATCGTCCACGCCAATAGCTTCTACACCGACCTGCTGTAGCTGCCGGTAGCGGCCAGCCTGGGGACGCTCATAGCGGAAGAACGGACCAAAATAGTTGAGCTTCACGGGCAGCTGGCCACGGTCCAGGTTGTGCTCGATGACCGAGCGCATCACGCCGGCGGTACCCTCCGGGCGCAAAGTAACGGAGCGGTCGCCGCGATCCGCAAAGGTGTACATCTCTTTTGACACCACGTCGGTGGACTCGCCCACGCCACGGGCAAAGAGCGCGGTGTCTTCAAAAATGGGCAGCTCAATGTGCTGGAAGCCGGAGAGATGTGCCTGCTCCACCATGGTCTGGCGCACCTTATAGAATGCGGCCGACTGCGGCGGGAAATAGTCTGGGACACCTTTGGGGGCGGACAGGGCTTGGAACTGCTTCTTATTACTCACGGGTATTACAGTACCTCCCTCAATGTAGCGAAGAAGGGATTGGTCGCCCTCTCCTTACGCATTGTGGTGGCAGGCCCGTGGCCGGGAAGAATGTCGAGGTTATCTGGCAGGCTCCATACTGGGCCAGCAAGCGACTTCTGCATAGCATTTGGGTCCGAGTGAGGTAGGTCGGTGCGCCCAATGGCCCCGGCGAAGAGCACATCACCGGTGAGGGCAAAGTCCTCGGCGACGATCATCACGCAGCCCGGCGAATGCCCAGGCGCGTGTTTGAGAGCAAAGGTATGGCCGATAAGCTCCAGGGTTTCGCCATCCTGGAGCTCGCGAAGGTCATCGATGGGGGTCATATGGGCGGCGTCGAAAAGCTCTTGAGCCTGGGGCGAGACTCCTTCGCCGATGTCGAGCATAAACCTGTCAGCAGGGTGGATATAAACAGGGATGTCGAGCTTTTCTGCCAAAGACCCGGCGTCCCGGGTGTGGTCAATATGGCCGTGGGTGAGCACGATTGCCTCATAGTCCAAGTCATGCTCGAGGACTTTTTCCATCGCGTCCATGCCGGGATCCACGATGAAGGCGCGGCGGCCTTCCGCAATCACATAAGTATTGGTCTGAAACGGACCGGCAGTAAAACCGAAGATTTCCATACCCACTACCCTAGCTGTCTCCATAAAAAAGAGCCGGCCTCCCCCATCTTCTTGATGAGCAGAGGCCGGCAGCACCGAACGGCTTAACGCAAAATGTCCCACACCTTGTCATAATCAAGCTGGGTGACCACGCCAGGAACCATTTGAGTGTGGATGACTTTGTGGTCTTCATCAGCCACCAGCACGGAGCGGGAAAGCAGGCCTTCTAGGACGGAATCGCGCACGGTCACGCCGAACTTCTCACCAAAGTCAGAGCGAAATGCGGAGGCGGCGATGACATCATCAATGCCATCAGCTGCGCAAAACGCTTGAGGGTAAAAGGCAAATCAAGAGAAACGGAAAGAAGCTTAGTGTTGCCTAGATGCGCCACCTGCTCATGGAAGCGGCGCAGCTGTTCTTGGCAGGCAGGGGTTTCAATAGAGGGCAAGATGGAAAGAATAAGGCGCGTGCCCGCAAAAGTCTCATTGGTAATCTGACGCAGGTCGGTACCGATGAGTTCAAATTCGGGCAGCGGATCTCCCACTGCGGGAAGTTCACCAACGGTGGGCGTTGGCGGATCGGTAAAATCTGGTTCAACCACAGATGCCAGCGTCCTTATGATTTGGCCTAAAAGCTATTAACTTGCTCTATTTTCCATGCCAACGCTTTCTCAGCTGTAGGGAACCGCTAAACTCGGTCAGGTTGAATCATGCCACCGAAAATCGCTAGAAAGGTTGACTCCCGGTGCCAAATAATCAAAAACGCGGCGAAGAGGCGCTGAGCAAGCTCGAGCGCGAGCTAAAATCCCGCGAACGCAAGCAAAAGGCACGTCCGCTAGGCGTTGTTGCCGCCTCCCTCGTAGTAATCCTCGCCCTCGTCGGCGGCATCTACTTCTTGTCTACCCGCGAAGGCGACGATGAAAACGTACAGGCTGAGGAATCTTCCGCAGCTGAGACCTCGCAAGAAACGCCACAGGCGCAACCCATCGCTGACAAGCGCGCCAAGGCCCTGCCAGATACCGTGACCTGTAAGTATGAGGACAACGGTCAAGAGTCCAACGGCGCGAAGAAGCCGAACGGCAAGGATATTTCCACCAAGGGCACCGTCACCGTTTCCTTTGAGACCAATCAGGGCACCATTGAGATGGAAATGGACCGCGCCAAGGCGCCGTGTACCACCAATGCTATTTCTGATCTGGCAAAGTCGGGCTACTACGACGACACCGTTTGCCACCGCATGACCTCAGGTGGGCTCAACGTGCTGCAGTGCGGCGACCCAACCGGTTCCGGTTCCGGCGGACCTGGCTTCAGCTTTGGCGATGAGTACCCCACCGACGAGGTCGAAGAGAAGGACGCACAGAACCCCGTTGTCTACCCGCGCGGTTCCGTCGCCATGGCCAACAGCGGCCCAGACACCAATGGTTCCCAGTTCTTCCTCAACTACGACGATTCTGAACTGGCCCCGAGCTACACCTACTTCGCCACCATCACCGACAAGGGCATGAAGACGATGGATAAGATTGCCAAGAACGGCGTCGAAGGCGGCCAGCCAGATGGCAAGCCGGCCAAGGAAGTCAAGATTAAGAAGGCAACCGTCAAGGCTTAAGCGGCAGAAAAGCCCTGCTTGGCGACGCCCCCTCTTAGCCCCACCGCACCACCCCCCCTAACGGGGGCGGACACAAAGCCCCGGCCATTCACCACGCACTCCGTGAATGAATGCACCGGGGCTTATCCTTTCCTTAAATTAAGCTGAGCCCGATTATGAGGGTTAAGCTGCAGGAACACGAGAACACTAAAATTCCCCCAGATCACAACAGCAACAGTAGTAAACACCCAGAACACAGCGGACTTTCAGCTAGTTCAGCAAATAAGCGAAAACCTGCCAATACTGTTGCGGAAGGCTGTCAGCCTGTCTAGTATTTGAAACGTCTTTGAACACACCAAGCTTGTTAGGAATCAAAAATGAAGCTTTTCTCCCGCAAGGCACTCGTTGCTGGCGCAACCGCTCTGTCCGTCGCTTTCGCAGGCACCACCGTTGCTAACGCTGAGGACACCACCTCCGACCTGTCCTCCAAGATCACCAACTCCGTCGAGGGCCTGTCTTCTTCCTCTGACAACGACTACGCAGCTGACAAGTCTGATGACTCCGAGGGCAAGGAAGACACCCGCACCTCCAAGGAGAAGGCTGACGACATCAAGGCTTGGATCGGCGTCTTCACCGCTGTTATCGGCGCTCTGGGCACCCTGTTCGCCTTCGCAAACAAGTACTTCGACCTGCCTTTCGGCAACAAGTAAGGTCACCGCTTCATAGCGATTCTTAAGCCGCTGCTTCCCTTAGTGGAATGCAGCGGCTTTTTTCATCTGCTCTTGGGCAAAGGGAGCCTACAGATGCTCTTTGCGTTCCCCGCCAAGCTTTGGCGTGTGCCCTAAGCGTCTTTAGCGTCTTCGATGTACTCCGACCCCACGAGGTCCTTGAAAAGCTCCGGGTCGATGGCCTGACCGACCTTGATGACGGAGATATGGCCTGTAGGCTCAAGGATCATTATTTGCACGTCTTCCATGCGGCTAATGCCGGCCCTACGGGCGGCCGAGTAGATATCCGATTCTGTAATGTGGGCCAGCGTCAGGTTATCTTCAACCATCTCACCGCTAAAGACTAAAAGGATGGGACGACGGTCCAGAAAGCGCGTCCACTTCACTACCTTGCGAATGGTACCGAAGGCAGCTTCGAGCGCCATCAGCGTGGTCAGACCGATGACGCCGGCGGCAAGGGTCGGTGGATTGCCCACGATGACACGGCCCGCGACCGCGCCAAACATAATAATGATGATGGCATCTGAGGCCGTCATGGACGTAAGCACGCGAGAGCCAAATACCTTCACCAAAACCATGAAGGATAGGTAGATACCCAAAGTCGCCAGCACGACAACGGGAATACGGTGCCATTCAATACCCAGCTGATAAGTAATTTCGCGCAGGAAGAGTTCTAGAGTATCCACGACTGCTTAGGTTACCCGGCAGCCGCGAGACATACAGAAAAGGCGGAGCGTCACTCCCCCGTTCAGGAAGAGCCGCTCCGCCTAGTGCTGTGCTGTCCTAGATGTGGAACTGCTTGCGCAGGTCCTCAATCATCTTGCGAGCTGGGGCAGGAAGAATCTGCGGGTTCATGCCCACAACCGCAACGCCAGCTACCAGCGCTGCAACGATGGCGAATACTGCGCCACCCACGGAAGAGCCGTTGGAGGACAAGGAAGAGCCCTTTGGCGCAGGCTTAGCTCCCGGCTCTTCGGAGCCGTCGCCGCTTACCTCGAGTGGCAAAGTTGCCTTAGTTCCTGCGTCGGTGGTGATTTCTAGGTTCTGGGTACCGCTCAGGTTCTCTGGAACGGTGAGCTTTACCGTTGCGCGACCGCGCTCACCAAATTGCGCATCGCCTTCTTGCGCAGCGTTGTCGATATCGACGGTCTGCTCAGCGTCGCCCAACTTGACGGTTGCCTTCTTGGCCATCGGCTCACCGTCGGTGGAGTAATTGAGGCTGGACAGGTTCACCGTGATTTCCTCGCCCGGCTTCACGTCCCCCTCGATGTTGGCGCCAATCTGGCCCTGGCCCGTGCGGACCTCCGATTCACCCGACTTGATGTAGTCGATCATGGCCTGAGTGTCCATGTAGCCCACATCGTTCTTGTCCTTGATGGAACCAGCGTTGAAGTAGCCGTCGCCGCCTGCCTCTTCATCACTGGAAGCAAGGAAGGAAGACAGCGCAATGGAGTAATCCTTCTTCGGATCGATTTTCTCGCCGTTGATGGTCACAGACTGTACGCGCTCGCCCTTGTCGGCCTTCTGGTCGTAGACTACTTGGACGTTATTGGAAAGCCCCATAGCCAGGCGTGGTCGGCTGCCTTCCTGCCACTGGTTTTCCAAGGCATTAATGAACTCCTCGCCGGAAATCTTGGCGGTAATTACAGAGTTGCCAAAGGGCTGTACCTCAAAAATGTCCTTGTAGGTAACGTCGCCGCCCTTCAAGTCAGCACGAACACCGCCAGCGTTCATCACACCGATCTCGATGTCCTCGCCTACCTGCTTGCTCATGGCGTAACGCTGGCCGTCAGCAATGAAGTTATTGAGGGTAGATTCGACACCACGGTTAGAACCCGAATCAGCATTCTCATCAGATCCGCGGAACAGGGCCCGTTCCACAGTACCGGCGGTCTTGGCACCCTCGATGTCAGCCTCTTGCTGGGCCTTTTTTACAATAGCTGCGATTTCAGCATCTGGTTCAACCTTTGCTGCAGCGGTCGCGTCGTACTGCTTCAAACTGATGTCGGTAATCTTTTTAGCAGTCTTATCAAAGGTAATATCAACGTCGTTGAGCAGTTTGCCGTACTCGTGTCCCTGTGCCCACTGCAGTGGCAAGGCGCCCTCGCGCTCAATTTCGCCCTTAGTGGCAACGTGGGTGTCGCCGCCAAAAGCTACGTCGACGTCTTTGTTAAAGTCCTCTGCAAAGCCTTGGGCATCTTCGTGCATGAGCGCAACAACAACATCGGCCTCACCAGATTCTTTCAAACGAGTAGCTTCCTTATTGGTAGCCTCGGCTGGATTAGTAAAAGTGATCCCTGGGATCTTGGCAGCAGACACCTTATACTTGGTATTTTCCGTTACCGTGCCAACATAGCCGACTTTTACGCCATCAATTTCTTCGACGTGGGAAGCCTCCAGAAGAGGCTTCCCATCCTTGAACACGTTGGCACCCAAGATTGGGTAATCAGAGCTATCAGCGATACGCCCTGTAAGGTCTTCGGTACCCTTATCAAACTCATGGTTACCTACAGCAGTCACCTTCATACCCATCTCGTTGAGGGCTTCAAGGGTGTACTTGTCATCAGAAATTGCAGAGACAAAGGCAGAGCCGCCCACGTTATCGCCCGAGGAGGTCAGGTTGAATTCCTGTCCTTCATTTACCTGCTTGATAAGGGACTGCAAGCGAGCCACGCCGATTTCATCGCCGGCCTTGGCTGGGTCACCAATTTTGTCTTCCAAGTGACCGTGAATATCGGTGATATTGGTGACGGAGATGGTGGTCTTGTTTTCCTGTGCCACCGCCTGCGCGCCGGAGAGAGCAACAGCGGAAACGGTAGTGGCGGCCACAAGCTGGCCGATGCGACGGAACTGCATTGAAATACTCCTAGATTGTAGAAAGCAACAGGATAATTTATATCGCTTTACTAACAACTTGGCAGGAGAAATTGAGCCCGCTTGCTGGGGATTTACCTTGCAGAAGCCGAAAATTCATACACTGGTAACCCACCTGATGCTTTCGCGTTGCTTGCCCCGCCCCTCCTTGAGGGTAGGGACAGAGCACACTAAGCAGTCACTCGGTAGACGTCGAAGACGCCTTCGGTATTGCGCAACGTCGTCATCAACGTGCCCAGCTGCTTGGTGTCGGACACCGAGAAAGTAAACCTAACCGTCGCGATGTGGTCATCGCCCCGATTCGAGTTCATGGTCAAAACGTTGATGTTTTGATCGCTCATTACCCGAGTGAGCTCCGAGAGGAGGCCCTGACGGTCGAGGGCTTCCAATTGCAGCGTCGCAGAGAAAGCGCCCGTCGCAGAGGTACCAGAAGACCAGGCCACCTCCAACATGCGCTCTGGTTCTGCCTTGAGCTTTTCCGCGTTTGTGCAATCGGCTCGGTGCACGGAGACTCCCCCGCCGCGGGTAACGAAGCCGAAAATGGCATCGCCCGGCACGGGCTGGCAGCATTTGGCGAGCTTTGCCATCACATCGGGGCTGCCTTCCACCAAGATGCCGGTGCCCGATGCCGAGTCTTCGGTGTGTTGGGCGCGGGAGTGCTCAATTTCAGACAGTGGCGTGCGGGAGGCCAGGGTGTCGATGGCATCATCTTGGTCGCCGAACATGGCAACCAATTGGTTGGCCACGTGTTGAGCAGATACGTGGCCCGCGCCGATGGCGGTATACAGCGAATCGACATCGGTATAGTGCAGCTGTTCCGCTACCTGCTTCATGGAGCTGGCAGTAAACAGGCGGTGCATAGGCAGGCCGCCGCGCTGGACTTCGGTCGCCAGGGCATCGCGGCCTGCTTCCAAGTGTTCTTCGCGGCGTTCCTTGGCAAACCACTGCCGCACCTTTGTCTTAGCTCGAGCAGACACAAGGAAGTCTTGCCAATCGCGGGACGGACCGGCGTTGGGATCCTTGGAGGTAAAGATTTCCACCTTGTCGCCGGACTTTAGCTTCGATTCGAGCGCGACGAGCTTGCCATTGACCTTGGCACCGATACACCTGTGCCCCACCTCAGTATGTACTGCGTAGGCAAAGTCCACCGGTGTAGAACCGGCAGGAAGGTTCACCACATCGCCCTTCGGGGTAAAGGCGAAGATTTGCTTGGCGGTCAGGTCGTAGCGAAGCGAGTCGAGGAACTCATTGGGATCGGCGGCTTCCTTCTGCCAGTCCAGAAGTTGGCGCATCCACGCCATCTGGTCCACTTCTTCCTGGTGACCCGAGTTCTTGCCCTTGGTTTCTTTGTAGCGCCAGTGAGCAGCCACACCGAATTCGGCGTTGTAGTGCATCTCGTGGGTACGTACCTGGACTTCCAAGGTAGCGCCGCCATTTGCCAGCACCGTGGTATGCAGGGACTGATACACGCCGAATCGCGGCGAGGAAATATAGTCCTTGAAGCGCCCCGGCAATGCCTGGTAGATCGAGTGCACCACACCGATAGCGGCATAACAGCTATTGACGTCCTCGACCAAAATGCGGATTCCTACAAGGTCGAAGATCTCCGCGAAGTCACGGCCGCGCACGATCATCTTTTGATAAATGGACCAGTAATGCTTTGGGCGGCCCATAACCTCGGCTTCAATGCCGTTTTCCTTCAGCGCCCCGCTGACCTGGCTAATGATCTCCTTCAGCGCGCGGTCGCGCGAGGGGGCGCGATCTGCCACCATCCGTACGATTTCGTCGTACTTCTTCGGATACAAGATGGCAAAGGACAGATCTTCCAGCTCCCACTTCACGCTGGCCATGCCGAGGCGGTGAGCTAGCGGCGCGATGACCTCTAGGGTCTGCCGCGCCTTCTTAGCCTGTTTTTCGGGCGGGAGGAACCGCATCGTACGCATATTGTGCAGGCGGTCGCTGACCTTAATGACCAGGACTCGGGGGTCGGTGGCCATGGCGACAATCATCTTACGAATGGTCTCAGCCTCTGCGGCCGACCCCAATGCCACCTTGTCCAGCTTGGTCACGCCATCGACCAAGCGAGCCACCTCCGGACCGAAATCTCGGGTGAGGTCCTCTAGGGAGTAGTCCGTATCCTCCACGGTGTCGTGCAGCAGTGCTGCAACGATGGTGGTGGTGTCCATACCGATCTCCGCTGCGATCGTCGCCACGGCGAGCGGGTGGGTGATATACGGTTCTCCGGATTTGCGAAAGACCCCCTCATGGAGCCGCTCCGCGGTGTCATAGGCGCGATTGAGCAGATCAGCATCGGCCTTGGGGTGAAACTTGCGGTGGATGGACATCAACGGGTCCAGCACCGGATTCACCTTCACTCGGCCGCCGGTGAGCGAACGAGCTAGGCGAGCCGACATACTGCGCATTCCGCCGCCGGACTGGCGCTTTACGGGTTTGTCCATGGCCAAATCTACCGCCCTTCACAGTGTCATGAGCCTTGTGGCCTCATGTCCAACTAGATCGTGCGATCTAGCTTAGACATCCCATCTTAGTCTGTGGCATTCAACACAATGAGCGGTGGGCCGGATAAACGCTCACGACCGTTGAGACCCTTGACCTCCAGCACCACCACATTGCCAGCTACTTCGGCACCTGCGGACTCAAGCAAAAGCTTGGCGCCGTGGAGGGTGCCACCGGTGGCCAGGACGTCGTCGACAAGCACTACGCGTTTGCCCTTGATGTCAACGCCGCTGGCTGGAATCTCCAGCGCCGCGGAGCCATACTCCAGCTCATATTCCTCGGTATATACCGGTGGGGGAAGCTTGCCCTTCTTGCGGATGGCCAAGATGCCCAGGCCCATCTTGTAGGCGACAGCCGAGCCGAGGAGGAACCCACGGGCGTCTAGGCCGCCAATCATATCTGCTCCCAATTCTTCGCAGGCGGCCGCCAAGCCGTCCACTACGGTGCGAAATGCCTCTGGGTCCGCCAAGACTGGGGTGAGGTCCTCAAAGAGGATGCCCTCCTCTGGGAAGTCTTGAACGAGGCGAACCTTGTCCTTGAGTGCCTGTGCTGCTGATTCGTAGTGCGAGCTCATAATCTTCCTTGAGAAATTTTTGCGAGAGGTCGTTAACGGCCGCTGTGTGCAGCCTAGTTCTTTTCAGCTGGGGCGGTGCTGTGCCAGCGGTCCATATTCCAACCGATACCCGAGACGCCAGTGTACGGCAGGACACCTTCCACGTCGCGGTGGACGAGGAAGACGCGCGGCTGCGCGGAGAGCGGAATGGATGGCACATCCTTCCACAGAGCCTCTTCTGTCTTCTTCAGCTCCGCAGAGTTCTTCATACTGGACTCCACCGTGGAATACTCCGTCTGAGGATCGACTGGACCGAGGAAGGCATCAACGGTAGGCGCCCAGGTTTCCGGATCCATTTCCAAGTAGTGCTGGGACATGAACTCCGCAGACGCGTCCTCGATGGTGATACCAGCCGGCTCACAGGATGCACGAAGTTGTTCCACCATGGCAGCGTAGCGTTTGTCTGGCCCCAAATAGCCGACCTTGATGGTCGTACCGTTGAGGTCACCGGCCTTAGCCAAATCCGTGCCTTGGTGTTGCTTGCCCACCTTGTCTAGACCGCCGGCAACCGGGTTGGTCGCGGAAACGGTACGCAGGTAAGCCGGTGGCACCTCCACACCAGAGGCCGCTGAGCTTGCTTGCGCAACCGCCTGCTGATCGACGCAAGCAGCAAAGCTCTCGCGCGCCCACGGCTCCGCGAATACTCCGGCTTCAGATAGCGTGAGCGTATCGGTTAACTCGCCAACCATTGGAGTGGCCTCGTAGGGGGACTCCCCTGCCTCATCCTTCGTGCTGTCCAGCCAGTCAGGGTTTTCACTTGCGGCATCCACTACGCGCAACGCGCCCTTATCTGCGAGCTTCTGAGCATCAGCATCCGAAGGCCAGACCACAACATGATCCTCGGCTGGGGCGTCTCCGAAGTACTTTTCGTTTGCTTTGAGAATAATCTCCCCTTCGTCGCCTACCTTGTCAATGACATAAGGTCCAAAGGAGACCTGCAGCTCGGGATCTAGTTGATCCTTGGCCACGGAAAAGCCATAGCGCCATTCCTTAGCAACCGGCGCAAGCGCCTGCATGTCTTCGACCGTGAGTGCCGCGTTGAGTTCGGCAATGCTCAACCCGGACTTTTTGGCCAGCGCATGGGCCGGCATGACCGTGCCGGCGCCAAACATGTGGCGCCAGCGCTGCCCCTGATCCTTGTTAAAGGTCAAGGTGAACGTTTTGCTTTGGGGCTCACAGCTAAAATCTGCGATGTCATTCATCAACGGCATATGGGAGGCAAATTCAGCTGGATGAGTACCGGCCACATACGCCAAAAAGTAGTCATCACAGGTAACGGGAGTGCCATCGGAGAATACGGCGTCCTCCTCTAAAGTGAGCTGGACGCTGCGCTGGTCGCTGCCGGCGACGGGCGGAAGTTCCTCGGTCTCAACTAGATCCGCATTGGGGATTAATTCGCCAGAGGGACCGGGCACAAAAAGACCCGGATAGAGCCGCGTAGACAACAAACCTGCGGAGGTAGCGTCACCAAAGGAGGTGCCAGCATTAGTGGTGGCCAAGCGGGAATTTACCTGGTAGCCAAAGTATCCATAGGATTCTGGCTCCTGGGGAGCACTAGACGTGTCCTCTTCGCCGCCCTGCCCGCTACAGGCAGAAGCAGCTAGAGCTAGAGCTGAAACGCACGAGGCAATGGCCTTCCTTCCCCAGTGACGTTCGCTAGAACTGCTCTTTGATTTAAGCACCGTTATTTGCCCTCACTTCAGGTACAATTCCGCCAAAATCTTACTACCGGAGGTTACCGGCCCGGGCGCCAGGTTGCGCCAGGGTGCCCAGTGGACTCAGACGGATCATCTTCGATCTCAGCCGGGGTGGACTTTGCGCTCACTGGTGAGACCACGGTGCGGCCGGAGGATGCTGCGCCAGATTCAGCCTCGGCGTTCTCGTCCTCGCCAGCGCGGTAGTCCGCGACCCGCTTGTTGTGACGCTTGATCTTCTTGGACATATTGGCGAGGGTCACGACCAGCGGCGTAGCGAAGAAGATGGAGGAGAAAATGCCCTCGACCACGCCGATGAGCTGAATGAGCGCCAGATCGCGGAGGGTACCGATACCCATGAGCCATACGGCCACCACGAAGAGCGCGATGATAGGCAGCGCGGAAATAACCGAGGTAGAAATCGAGCGCATGACCGTCTGGTTGATAGCCAAGTTTGTCAGCTCAGCAAAGGTCTTCTTGCGCTGGCCCTCGAGGCCTTCCGTGTTCTCGTTGATCTTGTCAAAGACGATGACCGAGTCATACATGGAGAAGGTCAAGACGGTAAGCAGACCAATAATGACGGCCGGGGAAACTTCGAAGCCAAAGAGGGCGTAAATACCGGCGATGATCACGCCGTCTGCAATCAGCGCGATGATGGCGGCAAAAGCCATGTTCTTCTGCAAGCGAATGGCCACGTAGACGGTCGCAGCCACCAAGAAGACCAGCATGGCAATGAGCATGCGCTGGGTAATAGAAGAACCCCAGGATTCGGAAACCGTGGACGAGCCAATGGCATCCGGAGTGGCCTTGCCGTTTTCATCCTTCGGCTGGAAGTTGTCATAGATAGCCGCGCGGGCCGCATTCACGTCCTCTTGGCTCAAGCGCTCAGAAACGATTTCCAAGGTCTCAGAATCGCCAGAGCCCACAATGTGAACCTGCTCAGGTTCGACACCGGTGGAGTCTTCGAATACCTGGCTTACCTCATCTTCCTTGAGGTCGCCTGCCGGCATCGACAACGTGGTGCCGCCTTCGAAGTCAATCGAGAGCGAGAAACCACGAATGAGGATTGCGGCCACTGCGGCCACGATCAACGCGGCGGTGATGCCGTACCACAGCTTGGTGCGACCGATGAAGTCATAACCGCGCTCGTCCTCGTAGAGGCGGTCCATCCGGGAAATCTTGTGCTTAGTCGAAACAGCCATGCTTATTTCTCCTCATCTTCCGCAGCATCTACGGGACGTGCGGTTCCTGCGGCAGAATGTCCTGCCGTTTCTTTGGTGGCTGACTCTTTAGCGTCGGAGGCTTCAGCAGTGCTTGCTTGACGACGTCCCGAGCCAAAGTAGCCGCGCTCACGGCGCTCTTCCACCAGTGCGTAGATTCCGCCGAGGCCATTCATCGAAGGTTTAGCAGCAGCCGGACGGCGGCCCACCATCTGCATCAGTGGTGCCATGACCAGGAAGGATACGACCAGGTCGAAGACCGTGGTCAGACCCATCGTAAAGGCGAAGCCCTTCACCTCACCGATGGCGAGGAAGTAGACCACAACAGAGCCAATCAGGGTCACCGCGTTACCGGTCACAATGGTGGCACGAGCGCGCTCCCACGCCTTTTGCGTAGCGGAGCGGAAAGTGCGTCCCTCGAGGAGCTCGTCCTTGATGCGCTCGTAGTAGACCACGAAGGAGTCAGCAGTTGCGCCCACACCGATGACCAGACCGGCGATGCCGGAAAGGTCCAGCGAATAACCGATCCAGCGGCCCAGCAGAACCAGGGAACCATAGGTCAGGAGGCCAGAGGCAATGAGGAAGATGAGGGATACGCCGGCCAGCGCGCGGAAGTAGTACAGCGAGTAGGCCATCACGAGTACCAGGCCAACGAGGCCTGCAATGAGGCCGGCCTGCAGTGCGGCCTTACCCAGGGTTGGTGGAATGGACTCTACGGTGCCACCCGGCTCGCCATTTTCACCGGCGAAGGACAACGGCAGTGCGCCATACTTCAGGTTATTAGCCAGGTTTTGTGCCTCTTCCTGGCTAAAGTCACCAGTAATGGAGGTAGCAGAGCCAACTGGAGTTGCTCCCTGAATAACCGGTGCGGAAATAACCCCAGAGTCAAGGGTGATGGCAACCTGGTCCTTGAGGTGTTCCTGCGTCAGGTCTGCCCAGGTCTGAGAACCGTTCGGGCCATCGCCGGTCTTGAAGGAGAAGTTGATCTCCATCTGGCCGGACTGACCGTTTAGGCCGCCTTCGATAGGAGAATTGGTATCGATCTCGTTACCGGTGAGGCGGGTACCGTTTTCGTCCTTGATGCCATTGAGAAGCGGTGCGGGCTCCAGAACGTATGGATTGCCGTTGGAGTAGTCACAAGTAACAAATGGCTTTGCAGGATCATCGGCGCCGGCCAGTGGGTCGCTGCTGCCCTGGCAGGTCATCAGCGCGGAGGCTGCTGCCTGGGTGGTCGGGTCCTCGGACTGACGGTCCTTCAGGAGCATCTCCGTAACTTCATCGCGGCGCTTAGTCTGCTCAATGGAGTTGCTTGGCTCCTCAAGCGGCTTGGCGCTGACCTTAGGAGCCTTCTGCTCCTTTGGCTCCTTGCCAGTCATCTGCGCTTCTTGCTGAGCGATGGCCTTGGTCATCTGTTCCATCTGCTTATTGGCCTCGTCTGCGCTCAGTACGTCGTACTTCACCCAGCGATTGGCCATATCTTCCAGCTCCTTATTGAGCTTTTCCATATCCGGCATGGAGGGCTTAGCCACCGGACGGAAGAACAGCTGCGAGGTCTGGCCCACAGCCTGTGCCTGGGAGGCGTCCTCACCTGGCACGGTAATGACCAGGGTATTGCCGTTGATGACAACCTCAGAACCAGAAACACCCATGCCGTTAACACGCTGTTCCAAAATGTTGCGTGCTTGCTTGAGTTGGTCTTGGGTGGGTTCCTCGCCTTGCGGCGCCAGTGTTACGCGGGTACCGCCCTGCAAGTCGATGCCAAGCTTTGGGGTGCTTTGACGGCTACCAGTTAAAAAGATAAGCGCATAGATAACAACCACAATGAGAACGAAGAGCGCGATCGCGCGCTTCGGCCATTGGCGTTTGCTATTTTTCATAGCGCCACGGGTTTTTGCGGACAACGATAATCTCCTGTGCTGCTTATAACAGGGTGTTTAAACATTAAATACGGCCCCGCCACATGGCGCAGGCACGTCAACAACGCACAATCGTACGTCATCAGGCGGAGTTTTCCTTAACGAGGTCCGGAAAAGACTCAAAGTGTGATGGGGTCTACGCTCCGCGAAGGCTCCACCCACCTAGCAAACGTTAAGGCAACTCTTAGGAAATAGCCGGCTATTCCTTCTCCTGGCCGTCAAACGGAGGGTACTTCTCATCAGGCAGGTTATCTGCCGCATCATTCTTCTCTTCCCCAGCAGCAGGGCGCGCAAGCTCATTGGCCTCCTGCTCAGTGCGAATGACCGCCATCTTGTCAAAAGTAACCACCACGCCAGGGGCGATTTCTAGATCCACATCCTTGTCGCCAGTGCTGCGCACTACGCCGTGCACGCCGCCCGCCGTAACGATGGCGTCGCCCGGCTGCAGGGAATTCTGGAGGGCCTGCATCTCATTTTGGCGCTGGCGCTGCTTTCGCATGGCCATAAACGAGGGAACGACGAAGAGGATGCCAATAATGATGAGAATGATGATTTCCATAGCACCCTAGTGTGCCAGACGGCGGTGCGCACAGAAACCCCAAGGGGGGCATCGCCAAGCAGGCTAGCCCCTGAATTAAAACAGCCCGGCCGCGCCCTCCGGCGGGGTAAGCCCCAGGTGCCGCCACGCAGCAGCGGTAGCTACACGGCCGCGTCCAGTGCGCGCAATCATTCCGGCACGCACCAGGTATGGCTCACACACCTCCTCGACAGTCGAGGGTTCCTCGCCCACTGCGATGGCTAGCGTGCTCACGCCTACCGGTCCGCCGCCGTGCCCCTTAATCAAGGCATTGAGCACCGCCCGGTCGAGGCGGTCAAGTCCCATGTCATCCACGTCAAAGACTTCGAGCGCTCCCTGGGCCGCACTGAGATCAATCAGGCCGGTGCCATTGACCTCGGCATAGTCACGCACGCGGCGCAGCAAACGGTTAGCAATACGTGGTGTTCCGCGCGAACGAGAGCCAATTTCTACTGCCGCATCGTGGTCAATTTCCACGTCCAAAATGTGGGCGGCGCGCTTGATCACCTGGGTAAGATCGGCCGTGTCGTAGTACTCCATCTGTGCGGTGAAACCGAAGCGGTCGCGCAATGGGCCGGTGAGCATGCCGGCGCGCGTAGTCGCACCTACCAGGGTAAATGGCGGGATCTCTAGCGGAATAGAAGTAGCGCCAGGTCCCTTGCCCACGATGACGTCAATGCGGAAGTCCTCCATTGCCATGTACAGCATTTCTTCTGCTGGCCGGGCAATGCGGTGAATCTCATCGATGAACAAGACATCGCCTTCCATAAGGTTGGAAAGCATTGCGGCCAAATCACCGGCGCGCTCCAAAGCGGGCCCGGAAGTCATACGCAGCGAGGTCCCCAGCTCCTGGGAAATAATCATCGCCATTGTGGTCTTGCCCAGGCCCGGCGGCCCCGAAAGCAAAACGTGGTCGGGCGTGACCCCACGGTTCTTTGCCCCCTTAAGCACAAGGGAGAGCTGCTCGCGCACCTTGGGTTGGCCGATAAATTCCTCGAGCGACTTGGGACGCAAGGAGCGTTCAATATCATGCTCCTCGGAATGTGCGGTGGCATCCACATCGCTATTGCGCTGGGTGGCGTGCGCCGCGTCGAGGCCCTCAGGGAGATTGAACTCGGTGCGCTCAATATCGGACATGATTTTTCAGCCTTCCTGCCGGTTATTTCTTCTTGCCCAGCTGCGCCAGCGCCGCACGCAAGAGAGAGGACGTATCGGCATCGGGATTGTCCGCGTAGGCGGATTCCACCACGGGGCGCGCTCCCTTATCGGTAAACCCAAGGCCAATGAGTGCCTCAGTCACGCTTTCTACCACGGCACCACCGGTCGGCGCGACGGCGGTATCAACGGAGCCTGCGGCGGCGGGCCCGCTTGGCGTAAAGGCCGCTACCTTATCTTTCAGCTCCAGCGCCAAGCGTTGGGCCATACGCTTGCCGACGCCCGGGATAGACTGCAGCGCCTTTACATCTTCCGCACCAATTGCCGCAGCGAGCTCCCCTGCCCCCATGACCGACAGCGCCGCCAGAGCAAGTTTAGGCCCTAGGCCGGACACGGATTGCAGCACATGGAACATCTCGCGATCCTCATCGGCGCTAAAACCATAGAGAGTCAGAGAATCTTCCTTGACCACCAAGTTAGTAAGAACCGTGGCTTGTTCCCCGCGGCGCAAGGTGCCCAGCGTTTTTGGGGTGGCTAAAAACTTGTACCCCACGCCTGCACAGTCGATAACCCCATGGTCGAGTCCAATATGGATTACCTCTCCACGCAGTGCAGCAATCATTGGCTTCTTATCCTTCCACTCTCAGTAAAATTCCCTAGCGCTTCTTGCCTTGCCCGCGCACGCCGCTGGTCTTAGCTCCAAGCCCGAGACCGGTATGGTCCATCCGCACAATGGCCGGGGCACGCCAACAGTGGCACACTGCCAACGCAAGAGCGTCGGCGGCGTCGGCAGGCTTGGGTGGTTCAGTCAACCCCAGAATACGGGTAATCATGGTGGTCATCTGCTTCTTATCCGCGCGCCCGTTTCCAGAGATGGCCTTTTTCACCTCGGACGGGGTGTACATGTACACCGGAATATCGCGTTCGGCGGCAGCTAGCACCAGCACGCCTACGACGTGGGCCGTTTGCATGACTGTGGACACCTGACCGCGTTCGAAGACGCGCTCGATCGCAACCACATCTGGCGAATAGTCATCCATCCACTCTTTCGCCGCCACGGAAAGGCGCAGGAGGCGCTCCGTCAAGTCCTTATCGCTAGGGGTGCGCACCACACCGACAGAAACAGGAAGGATTGCTCGGCCACGACCAGCCTGAACCACGGAAAGTCCGCAGCGCGTCAAGCCTGGGTCAATTCCCATCACGCGCATTCCTTCTAGGTTCATCTCTCCCCCATTGTCATGTCGGCACCACTGTGCACCGCCTACTGCCCTATTATGGACTACACACAGGTGTTCTACAAGCGTAGCATCCAGCCAGCACATGGAAAAGCGCCGGCAACGCCTCCAGGGGCTATACCCACGGAGCGCTACCGGCGCTAAGAGCCGTCCTTGCGGCGAGGTGGTTAGTCCTCGTTCAGCTCGGCTAGAACCTCATCGGAGAGATCCATATTGGTGTAGACGTTTTGCACGTCATCGGAGTCTTCCAAAGCATCGATAAGGCGGAAAATCTTCTTGGCGTCATTGGCCTCCAGCGGTACCTCGACAGACGCACGGAAGTCATTGTCGGAGTCATCGACCTGAATATCGGCGTCCTTGAGCGCGTCCTTGACTGCCTGCACGTCCGTCGGCGCGCAAACAATCTCAAACTTCTCGCCCTGGTCCTTGACCTCTTCCGCGCCTGCTTCCAGCACGGCCATCAAGACGTCATCCTCCGTCAGCTCGCCCTTTTCTACCAAGACGTAGCCGGTACGGGTGAACATGTAGGCTACAGAGCCGGACTCCCCCAGGTTGCCGCCGTTCTTGGACATCGCGGTACGCACGTCGGTTGCCGCACGGTTGCGGTTATCCGTAAGGCACTCAATAAGCATGGCTACACCGTTCGGGCCGTAGCCTTCGTACATGATGGTTTCCCAATCGGCGCCGCCGGCTTCTTCACCGGAACCGCGCTTGCGAGCACGCTCAATATTGTCATTGGGGACGGAGGCCTTCTTGGCCTTCTTGATCATGTCATCAAGGGTTGGGTTAGCCGCTGGGTCACCACCGCCGGTACGAGCCGCCACTTCGATGTTCTTGATCAGCTTGGCAAATTCCTTGCCACGCTTGGCATCGTTGGCAGCCTTCTTATGCTTGGTAGTTGCCCATTTCGAGTGGCCTGACATGTAGTCCCTTTCTAATCGGGTGCTGAAACTGGTGGCAATTATACGTGTGCTGCACGAATGCGTGAAAGCGACCCCCTTATAAGCGGGACGTTCTTATACGTTGTGCCAATTGCCATGGGCAGAGCCGCTGCCCAAATTTTCATCTAAATAACGAGTAAGACCCTCTTGATTCACCAACGTCACCAATTCACCCTGCTCGGTAAAAATCTTGCCACGCGCAACCGCCGTCGCATTCGACGCCGTAGGTGATACCTGCTCATATAGCAACCACTCATCCACGCGGAATGGGCGCAGAAACCATATCGCATGATCAAGGCTGGCCAATTGCACTTTCTCTCCCTGATGCGGAATCAGGGCCGAGCGAATCAGCGTCATATCAGACATAAAGGTCAGCGCCGCACAATGGAAGGAAGAATCCGCAGGCAGTCTGCCAGTATTGCGGAACCAAATATGCCGATAGCCTGCACCGGTGCGCTCTGCAGCCACCGGATCGCGTCCTTCTTCTGGCACGAGGCGAATATCCCATTCCTCCCACTCCTTGAGGATAATCCTGGTGGAGTACGGGGCTCCGCCGCCAATCCGAACTACTTCCTCGGGCCCTGGCACCTTCGGCGCGGCGTCCTGATGCTGCGGACCATAGTCGCCGTCGCGGTGAAAACTAGCCATGAGAGTAAACAGGAGCACTTCCCCCTGGTAGACACGCACCTGCCGGTTGGCAAATGATCTCCCCTCCCGAATGCGTTCGACACGGATCTCAATTGGCTGGCTCGCATTGCCAGGGCCTACAAAGTAGCCATGCAGGGAGTGGATGTCTTTGCCGGACACAGTGCGCTGGGCTGCGGCCACTGCTTGAGCAGCAATCTGCCCGCCGAAGGTACGTTCAATTCGCGACTCCACAGCAGGGCCTTTAAAGACATCGGCCATTGTCGTTTCCTCGACGGCCAAGACCTCGCGAATAGATGCCATCTGCACGCTCCTTATGCCCTATATCACTTTCCTAGCAATTGCCGTCCACACTACTCACTGGACGAGCCGTCAGTTTGTTTTTCCAATCCGTCCCCCACATCTGGGCGCAAAAGTGGAGGAATTTTCTAGAAGAAACTATGTCCGCTACCGAAGTAGGCGCGCATTGAATAAAGTCTTTCGAGTGAAACGCATCGCTTCTGTTCCAGCAGTATGGATTGGGTGGGTCATCGCCCGCCTTGTCCTTATTTACTTACTCAAGATTAACCACAATCCCAGGGGCGATGTCGCATATTATTTTGCCGGGATCTTTGGCGATGACCCGACAATGATGACCGAATACCCTCACGCGGGCACGTGGCCCACGGTGCTTTTGGGGTGGCTCACCGGCGAGAATATCAACGCATTCTATATCGGCTTCACCATTATGACCCTGCTTGTTGACGCCGCCTTTTTAGCCCTCCTCCTGCGCCACCACTCGGCTCAACCGCGCAGTTTCCAGGCCGCCTGGTTCTGGGTGCTCTTCGGCACCGCAGCTGGCCACACCTTTGTGTGGCGTCTCGATATATTCCCCGCCCTAGCCGTAGCCGGGGCAGCCGCCCTTCTAGCTACCCGCCCGCTCATCGCCTCGGCGGTACTGGGCTTTGCCACCACGATGAAGCTATGGCCAGGAGTCCTCGCTGCCGGCTTGGTGGGCCGCTTCAACAGATCCGCAACCTGGCAGCGCCTACTCGCGTTTTTCTGCACCATCGTCGCGGTCTGCACCGTCACGATAGCTGCCTCTGGCACCGAGCGCCTGCTTTCACCGCTGAGTTATCAGGGCGTGCGCGGTCTCCAGTTGGAGTCCATCCCGGCGACGTTCCTGTTGCTGCAAGCACATCGCACTCCAGGGCGCTGGCACCTGGGCTATGCGCCGTCCAAGAGCTTTGAAATTTCCGGGCCTGGCGTAGATACCGCAATGACCTGGAGCAGTATTGCCACCATTGTTATGCTCGTCTTCGCAGTGGGATGGGCGCTGTACCGGCTGTGCGCCGGCGGATGGACCACCCGCACGACCATGGCGTTTTTTACCGTTACGGTCCTGCTTCTTATCGCGACGAATAAGGTTTTCTCCCCGCAATACATCGTCTGGCTGGGCCCCTTGCTTGCCGTGGTGATCCGCCAGCGCCTACCGGAAGGATCCGCTCCCTTGCGGGTATTCCAAGCCTTGTTAGCGTCCTGCACCATTATCGCTGCCGTGCTGGGCACCTTGGTCTACCCATTCAACTATGACTACATCTGGAACCACGTGGGCGAGAACATGTTTGCCGTCTACCTATTGGTAGCCCGCAATATCCTCATCGTTGTCATGGCCATCATCGGGCTTGTCTGGTTTGCAGCCGAGGTGGCCCTAGCGTCGAAGATCGAGCGGGCGCAGGTGCAGCAGCAAGCGCCTAACGCCCCGGAGGAAGGTACGGCCGCCAGTACCGAGGCGAAGCCGGTATTCCGCCGCCGACGCGGCCGGCACGCACTTGCGCCCTAAATCTTGAGGTAGAACTGCTGGCTACTCGGCCAGCATATAGTCAAAGTATTCCGGCAGTTTTGCGGTGCCGCCCAGATGAAAGAGCCGTACCGCAGGGCGCAGGCGCAGCGCGCGAGTGTCGCTGACCGCCTCGTTGTAGAAGCGGTGGGCAAGTTGGATGCGGCCCTCGGCGTCGGCAAGCGCGGCAGGGCGACGGTCCGCGGGAAACTCCCTCACAATGGCGGCAGATAGTTCCCGCTCGGCCATCGTGCGCGGTTCGAAATGGCCCTGATAGAGCTCGGTAGACTCTGCTCGCTGAGCTAGCGCCGCGAGCTCTGGTGCGACCACCGCTGTCACCGCTGCCCTGCGGTCTAGTGCCGCCTGTAGCTGGGCCAGCGAGGCATCAGTGCGGATGTGCAGCGAGTTAAGCCGCTGGGCGGTAAAAAGCGCCCACAAACCTACGATGATAAGTAGGAAGAGGATTAGGGCAATTTCAATGGCCATCAACGCTTTACCCTCACCTTGGTACCGTCTTGGACAGTCTCGTAGACCTGCATCACGGCTGCCGCTACATGGTCCCAGTCATAGGTGCTGGCGCGTTGGACGCCATTGCGCACCAACTGGGCCCGATACTCGGCATCATCAAGCACCTCGTTGAGGACGCGAGCCAGATCCTCGCTGTCTTCATTGCGAAAGAGTGCGCCGGCAACCTCGTCGGAATCGGCATTGCACACCGCACGGAAGGCTTCAAGATCGGAAGCAACGACTGCCGCGCCGGCCGCCATGGCTTCTACCAGCACGATGCCGAAGCTTTCACCACCGGTATTTGGCGCCACATAGACATCGGCACGGCCCAGGATTGCTGCCTTTTCGGCGTCGCTGACCCGGCCTACAAAATCCACGCCCTCGACCTCGCGGGCGCGGCCACCGCCCATGATGGTCACGCGAATATCATGGCGTACTTGGCGGAGCGCGCTCAGCAGGATATCGAGGCCTTTGCGAGGTTCGTCCAACCGTCCCAAGAAGACAACTTCCAGGGGATCGCCGGGGGCCTTGGCCGGGCTGCGGCGCCGAGCCTGCGCGTAGACCGACGTATCCACGCCGTTGGGAATAAGGACCGGGTCTCCGCCCAGTTGCTCCACCTGCCACCGCCGCGCCATATCGGATACCGCGATGCCACCCCGGATCTTTTCCAAAAAGGGAACGAGGAAAGGTTTGGCCAGGGTCAGCACCAGGGAGCTCGATGCGGAGGCGTGGTAGGTCGCCACCAGTGGACCTTGGGCCACGGCCAACGCGGTCATGGAAAAGCTCGGGGAGTTAGGCTCATGGATGTGCAAGACATCGAAGTCGCCCTCCTTGATGAATTGCTTAACCTTGCGCGTGACGTGGGGTCCCACGGACAGGCGGGCCACCGAACCGTTATACGCGATGGGGAAAGCCGGCCCTCCCTTGACTACGAAATCCGGCAGCTGGGTGGATTCCGCAGCGGGGCCAATGACCTGTACATAGTGCCCTTGCTCAATGAAGACTGTGGCTAGATCAAGGATATGGGCTTGAACTCCGCCTGGTTCATCGAAGGAGTAGGGGCATACGATTCCTATGCGCACTAGCTCTCCCCTTCCTGTGATGGCCCGGTGTGGCGGGCATTGCGGGTATTTTTGGCTGCCCGCGCTTGCCGACGCCTCTCTATGTCCACATTCCACTGCGGCTGCAGCATATGCCAATCCTCCGGGTGGCGGCGGATATTGGCGGCGAAGCCATCGGCCATGCGCTGAGTTGTCTCCTGCAGGTCCGTTACCTCAAGCTCAGGGGAGACCGATAGTCCCCAGCCTTCGCCTGCAAACCACGAGTGCACCACGTGCAGGGCGGCGCCAGTCTCTAGGGCCAGCTGTGCGGGACCGGCGGCCATATTGGCCTTTTCCCCCATGAAATCCACGGTAACGCCGCTTCGGGTCAGGTCGCGCTCAGCCAGCAGGCAGACCACGCCACCGGCTTCCAGCACCTTTTTGAGGCGGGCGAAAGGCGAGGCTTCGCCGCCGGTGAGGGGAAGAACCTCAAAGCCGAGGGTTTCGCGGTAGTCCACAAAGGCGTCGAAAAGCACTGCGGGCTTAAGGCGCTCCGCAACGGTGGTGAACTGGCCATAATGGCCGACGAGGAAGACGCCCGCCATATCCCAATTACCGGAATGCGGCAGAGCCAAAATGGTGCCGCGGCCGGATTGAGCCGAAGCATCAAAATGCTCAAGGCCTTCCAAACCGCTGAGCAAGCGCTCATGCAGCCCGGCATCACCGTGGATAGCTGGCAGGCGGAACGCCTCCATCCAATAGCGCATATAGGAGCGCACGGAATCGCGCACCAAGGCGCGGGTAACGTTTTCCGGGCCCACCACTCGCGCTAGGTTGCGGCGCAAGCCCTCCATTCCGCGACCGTTGCCACTTGCGTAGTCCGCACCCCAGCGAAAAAGCGTGCGCGCAATGGGCTCGGGCAGACGGCGCACCACCTTCCATCCCGCGAGGTAACCCGCCGCGGAGAGGTCTTCTCTATCCCACATGGTGTCACAACCTCCTGGTATTAGGTGGTGCAGTACGAGCTACTGCTGCTCCTGGCGGGCAGCAATAACCATACGCTGGCACACGGTAAAGACGGAGCCAACGGCCAAGATCCACAGCGCTACCTCAATGGCATGCGGTACGCCTAGGCCTTCGAGGCCGATGCCGCCCAAGCCCAAAATGAGCCGCTCGGGGCGCTCGATCAGGCCGCCAACCATCGTGAATCCGGACGCTTCTCCCCTAGCCTTGATATAGGAAATGACCTGGGAACATACCAAGGTGACAAAGCAGGCAATAACCGTGATGCGGGAAGAATCCGCAGAATAAATCAGCCACCAGGCAATAGCACTGAACAATGCGCCATCGGTGATGCGATCACAGGAGGCATCCAAGGTCGCACCAAAGGCAGTAGCCTTGCCGGTCAAGCGCGCCATGGTGCCATCGAGCATGTCGAAAGCGGCGAAGAGGCCGGACAAAACGGCAGCGGAAAAAAGATGGCCGGTAGGAATGAGGATCACCGAAATCGCAATGGTGACTATGGTACCCACAACCGTGACCACATTCGGGGTCAGACCTAGCTTCAAAAAGGCCTTGGCTATAGGTTCCACCACCACGGCAGCGGGCTTTCGCCCATGCACGCTAAGCACGCGAATCCTCCTCTTCCATCTCGCGCCATCCTTCTGCCAGTACGCGGCGCGTATCCTGCAGAAGCTGCGGTAATACCTTAGTCCCATCGAGGACAGTCATAAAGTTACTATCCCCGGGCCACCTTGGCACCACATGTAGGTGCAGGTGATCTCCCACCGAGCCGCCCGAAGCGCGCCCCAGGTTCAGGCCCACGTTGATGGCTTCTGGGTGCGAAACTCTCTTGAGTACCCGGACTGCTTTTTGCGCGAAGGCCATCAGCTCCTGAGATTCCTCTTGCGTGAGGTTCTCGAGCTGCGATTCCTTGCGATACGGCACCACCATGAGGTGCCCGGCGTTGTACGGAAACAGGTTCAGCAATGCATAGACGGACTTGCCTCGAGCAATGATGAGCCCGTCTTCGTCACTACCCTGTGGCGCTTCTACGAAGGGGTCCTTAGACCGCTTGGCAATATAGGCCATGCGATAAGGCGCCCATAACCGCTCTAGGCGGTCCGGCTCGCCAGCACCTGAGTCAACGAAGGTCTCCACCGCAGCTTGGTTTTCAGCGACGGCGGAGCTGTCGGTTTCGTGTGTCTCCTTAGCGTCGGGCACTGATGAGCTCTTCGGTCGGCTGCTCGTTGTTGCGCTCTGCTACCCATGCGGCGATGAGCTCCACGGCTTCCTTTACCGGCACACCATTGACCTGGGTACCGTCGAGGAAGCGGAAGGATACGGCATCAGCTTCTACGTCGCGTGCGCCAGCCACCAGCATGAACGGAACCTTGCCGGTGGTGTGGTTGCGAATCTTCTTCTGCATGCGGTCATCAGAGGTATCCACATCGGCGCGGATACCCTTCTGACGCAGCTGGGCGGCAACCTCTTCGAGGTGCGGGGAGAATTCATCAGCCACCGGAATGCCCACCACCTGGTGCGGTGCCAGCCATGCTGGGAAGGCGCCGGCGTAGTGCTCCAGCAGGACGCCAAAGAATCGCTCGATGGAGCCGAAGAGCGCACGGTGAATCATGATCGGGCGCTTCTTCGTGCCGTCCGACGCAGTGTATTCCAGCTCGAAGCGCTCCGGCAGGTTGAAGTCCAACTGCACGGTAGACATCTGCCAGGTACGGCCGATGGCGTCGCGAGCCTGCACCGAAATCTTCGGGCCGTAGAAGGCTGCACCTGCGGGATCCGGAACAAGCTCCAAGCCGGATTTTTCTGCAACCGACTGCAGGATAGACGTAGAGCGATCCCAGATCTCATCAGAACCAACGAACTTATTCGGGTCCTTGGTAGAAAGCTCCAGGTAGAAGTCAGACAGTCCGTAGTCCTTCAGCAAGGAAATGATGAAGTCGAGGACCTTGGTCAGCTCCTCTTCCAGCTGCTCTTCGGTGCAGTAGATGTGAGCATCATCCTGGGTAAAGCCGCGGGCACGGGTCAGGCCGTGGACCACGCCAGACTTTTCGTAACGGTAGACGGTACCGAACTCAAACAGACGCAGCGGGAGCTCGCGGTAGGAACGGCCACGGGATGCAAAAATAAGATTGTGCATCGGGCAGTTCATGGGCTTGGCATAGTAGTCCTGCGGCTCCTTGACGGTATTGCCCTCTTCGTCATATTCGCCATCGAGCTGCATCGGCGGGAACATGCCATCGGCATAGAAGTCCAGGTGGCCAGATTTCTTGAATAGGTCACCCTTGGTGATATGCGGGGTATTAACAAAGGAGTACCCAGCCTGGACGTGGCGGTTGCGAGAGTGGTTTTCCATCTCCATGCGCACGGTCGCGCCATTCGGGTGGAATACCGGGAAGCCGGAGCCAATCTCATCCGGGAAGGAGAAGAGATCTAGTTCCTGACCCAGGCGGCGGTGGTCGCGCTTTTCCGCCTCTTCCACCATGGTCTGGTAGGCCTCCAGCGCCTCCTTGGACTCAAAAGCGGTGCCGTAGATGCGCTGCAGGCCAGCCTTGGACTGGTCGCCGCGCCAGTAGGCGGCAGAAGAACGGGTCAACGTGAAGGCCGGGATGTACTTTGTGGTTGGCACGTGCGGTCCGCGGCAGAGGTCGAACCACTCTACTTCCCCGGTGCGCGGGTTGACGTTGTCATAGTGGGTGAGATCGCCGGAACCGACCTCTGCGGCCTCGTCGGAGTCAGGGTCAACGTTGCCCTTGTCTTGGACCAGTTCCAGCTTGAAAGGTTCCTCGGCGAGGGCCTTTTCCGCTTCCTCCGCGGATTCATAGACGTGGCGCTCGAAGCGCTGGCCGCCCTTGATGATCTTCTTCATGCGCTTTTCAATCGCCTTGAGATCTTCCGGTGTGAAAGGCTCGGCGGTCTGAAAATCGAAGTAGAAGCCATTTTCAATGGCAGGGCCGATACCCAGCTTGGTGCCAGGGAACTCGGCCTGCACGGCTTGGGCCATAACGTGGCCGCAGGAGTGGCGGATGACGGCGCGGCCGTCTTCCTCGCAGGCGGCTACCGGGGTGAAGGTGGATTCCGTGTCTGGGGTGTGCGACAAATCAAAGAGAGTGCCGTCCTCACCGCGAACGACTACGACAGCCTCCGGGCCCTTATTGGGAAGGTTGAGCTCTCGCATTGCTGCGCCCACGGCCTGGCCGGCGGGCACGGTGAAGGAATCGTAATTGACCGGTACTGCGGGGATGAGTTCCGCCATAATCGCGCTCCTTTTTGCGCTCGTGCGTCGGCGGCATACCTGGCCGCGTCCGCTATTTAAATTTACGGATAGCTATTCTACAACCCTGCATGCTCGCAGAGCGATTTTGCCCACCATGATTCACACCCATCGGCAGCAAGGGTGCCCGGCGGACAGAAATACATAGCCGAACCTATATGAGTCAACCACTCGTTCAGCAGGTCCGATTCATCCAAACGGGCCTGGATAGGCTCAAATTGTTTGGTGGGATCCTGCTGGTAGCAGATAAAAACCTGCCCAATATTGGATAGCTGCCCGTCCTTGCCATCGGGAGCTAACTCATAGTTATACGGGCGGCGTAGGATGCGCTGCTCTGGGTGGTCAGCGGGCGGGGCGGCCACGGCCATGTGCGAGTTCTTATCAATCACCGGCAGGCCGTAATCATCTACCGCATCAAAATCTGCAGCATCAAATTCTTCTTCACCGGTAAGCGGGGCACCGGTGTCGAGCTTGCGGCCCACCGCATTTTCGCGGGAGGAGCGATCGAGCTTCTCCCACGTATCCACGTTCATGCGAATGCGACGCACTACCATCGCCGTTCCGCCTTGCGCCCACTTCGGCCCTTTATCGATCCATACCTGGGCTGCAAAATCTTCCTCGCTGCGTGGATTGACGGTACCGTCCTTTTGCCCGAACATATTGCGCGCGGTAGCACCCTTCTCGTGGCTGCCATAGGCATTAATAAATCCTTGCTGCAGCCACTTCACGCTGGCATAGTGTTCGCCGGCTCGCACCATGTGGCGCAGGGCGTAGGTATTCATCAGTGGGTCATCGCAGCAGATCTGCAAGACGATATCGCTTTGTCCCCATTGTCGTTGCAGCTCATCGCGCTTAAAGGAACGCACATCTCCCAGCCAACGTGGTTTCTCCACTCCGAGCAAGGAGAAAACCTTCTTGCCTAAACCACAGGTGATGGTCAAGTTGGCGGGCTGTTGCACCATTTCCGGCTCCAGCGTGCCCAGCGGCGCCTCCCCCGTACACAGTGCCCGAGCGTCCTCGGTCCACAGCTTCATCAGGCTGGCGAACCCCCGCTTGTCGACGCCCCTTTTAAGGTCAAACCCCACCAGGTTCAGGTGCGCTTGCTCCGCGGTTGCGATGCCTGCTTGATGCTCGCCGTCAAAAGCCACGAGGGCGTCGGCAAGCGCAGGCTGTTCCTGTGCCCCAGCATCCGGGGAAGAGCCCTGGTTATTGCAGCCTGCCAACGCGAAGGCGCTGGTCGATACCGCAGCGCCAGTGAGAAACCCCCTTCTGCTGAATCCAGACATAGCTAGTGATCGTGGCCTTCCTTATTGTGGGACATATCTCCGTGCTCCATGTGGGACATATCGTGGCCCTTCATATCGCCGTAATCCTCATCCCCGGCAGGCATGCTACGCGTTTGGATCTCGCCCAGATCGAGCTCTTCGCCGCCTTCTAGCTTCACCTTAAGGTCAAGGGATTCGCCGGGAGCAATGTGGTTTTCCATTTCCATGAGCATGAAGTGGTCACCGCCTGGTGCAAGTTCGTGGGACTCGCCGGCCTTGACCACCAACGGACTCGACATTTCCTGCATCTTGCCATCGACAGTCTCATGGATCTGGTTCACCTTGGCGTTAAGGCTGGTGGAAAAACCGGTGATAGCGATGTCCTTATCGGTGTGGTTCACCAGGGCGCCAAAAATGGCAGTCATGTCCTTGTCCTCATTGGCGCGTACGACGGCATCTTCGAAGGTCAGGTCCTCGGCCGCGGCGGAGGAAGACTTTTCTGCAGCGCTGGTGGTGGCATCCGCCTTCGACTCGGTGGAGTCATTTTGGTTCTGTGGGGAGCAACCTGCCAGGGCGAGGCCGGCCACTGTCAGGCATACAAGGGCGATGTTAGAAATCTTAGACATTATTTTTCACCTTCCGAATCAGTGCGACGAGACTTGGCAATAAATAGGGCAACTACTGCGGCAATTGCCAGAACGCCGCCCACCCCCAGAATGATTTTCAACGGCATTGACAAACCCTCGGTCCCTTCCTGCTCTGCCGTGTCAGACTCTGGGGCCTTGGTTTCGGACCCGTCACCTTTGACAGAAAATTCCACACCTCCACGGGTAGCGTGCCCATCCGAAGACGTGATCTGGAAGCCCACCTGGTAGTTACCCGGCCCAGGATGGACATCCGCAGGGGTTTCAATGGTGAGATCTCGCTCATGGAGCTTTGGTTCCTGGCTAAAGAGTTTTTCACCAGTATCCGCGTTGGTCACGGCAAAGGTATTGAAGTCTTCTTTGGGGATGCCAGAAAACTCGAGGGTTATTTCCTTAGGAAACTCGTCGAGTTGGTCGCCGTCTTTGACCGAACCGCCAATAACGGAGTCGTGCGCCAATGCGGCAGGCATTGACCCGCCCAAAACCAGTGCGGCCGTGCCCACTGCTGCGGCTGTGCGGCGCAGCCAAGCTACGCGGTAGCCCATAGATAGCTCCTTTGTGTTGAAAATGCACAAGTTGAATTGTCAGACATACTAGCCGCGCGGTTTGCCGGAGGGGCAATCGCGATAAGCAGAGCGTCGAGTTATTTGTCGGCGCGAACTAGGAATGAGTTCCTTTTCAGAAGTAAAAAGAGGTATTTATCACTATTTAAGCCAAGTTGACTCAATTCAAACGGGTCCTACCTTAGGACCTCTCCATTTGTCGGGCATTAAAAAACGGACCAGAAGCCATCAGGGCAAAAATAACCAAGGCGGCGCCTACGCCGATAAGCACCAAAGGCCACGCCGCGTTGCCGCTGCCGTCACCCGCATCTGCCGCAGTAAGGCCCGCAAAGAAAAATACAGTCCCCGAAACAAAAGACGCGAAGCCGCAAGCTCCAACCAATAGCGGTACCACTAATGCGCGTAACATCTTTCCTCCTCCGCCGAGGGTTTTGACCTTGCAAAAGCAAGCGTATCGCACAAAGCGCAGAAGGAGACATAGAAAAAGCCGCTCCATTTCTGGAGCGGCTATGTGGAGCGGATGACGAGACTCGAACTCGCGACCCTCACCTTGGCAAGGTGATGCGCTACCAACTGCGCTACATCCGCACAACAAACCGGAGTTTGTTGCAGAGCCCCAAAAGGGACTCTCGTGCGCGATACTGGGATTGAACCAGTGACCTCTTCCGTGTCAGGGAAGCGCTCTCCCACTGAGCTAATCGCGCTTAATGCCCGAAGGCATTAAGAAGTTGAGGTGGAAACGGGAATCGAACCCGTGTGCACGGTTTTGCAGACCGTTGCCTCACCACTCGGCCATTCCACCGTGGCGATACCGCCTCACACAATACAGTGCTGGAGCGGATGACGAGACTCGAACTCGCGACCCTCACCTTGGCAAGGTGATGCGCTACCAACTGCGCTACATCCGCATGCGAAACCAGGCCCGGTTTCTAGGACAAAGTCCTTGTGCGCGATACTGGGATTGAACCAGTGACCTCTTCCGTGTCAGGGAAGCGCTCTCCCACTGAGCTAATCGCGCGCTATTCATTTAGAATCACTCTTCACAGGCGAACCCCTAGAAAAGCGTGGAGCGGATGACGAGACTCGAACTCGCGACCCTCACCTTGGCAAGGTGATGCGCTACCAACTGCGCTACATCCGCATTGCCCCGCAAACTTTGTACCGTTGCGGTGCGAGAAGAAACATTATCGTGCTCCGCGCCAGTTTCCAAATCCCCAGCCCAGCGGCATTCTTTCCGGCACCCGTTTTTCACATTCGGGCCATCCCAAAACACATTGGTGTGATTCTCCGAAGGCAGTGGACCACAGGCCACCTCCCTCTGATGTGCACTCCTGCCCAGCCAATTAGGTGTTTGAATTTGGTGCGGTGTAGATTTAGCAACCGCAAGGTCCTATAGCTCAGTGGGAGAGCGTTCCGTTCACACCGGAAAGGTCACTGGTTCAATCCCAGTTAGGACCACAATTTCCCGCCCACCGCTCCACTCCATAGGGGCTTGGGCGGGTTTCTTTATATGCCTGTAAAGTGTCCCGACGTGTTGTGGATTCTCTTAGGCATTATCGCCGGACTCGTTCTGCCCGTTCAGACCCTGGTTAATACGCGCCTTCGCGCGTCTACTGGCACGCCGTTTTCCTCATCGCTCATTTCGTTTGCCGTGGGCACGATGACTTTGCTTGTCATTGCTACAGCCGTGACCGGCGGCGAGTTCGGCATTTCCCGTGCCTTTGGGGAACCGCTGTGGATTTGGTTCGGTGGTCTGCTCGGCGTGGTTGCGCTTACTGGAAATATCCTGCTATTTCCTCATCTGGGTGCGGTTCAGACCGTAGTCCTTCCCATCGCGGGCCAAATCATGATGGGCCTTGTCATCGACCACTTTGGGCTGTTTGACTCCCCCACTTCCCCACTGTCCCTTATTCGCGCTCTAGGGGCACTAGTTGTTCTCGGCGGAGTGATTTCTATCGTCGCTAGCCCCGGCGCGCCGACGAAGCAAGAAGACAGCGCTATGGCGTTGTGGCTTTGGCGCCTCGCAGGCTTTGTCTTTGGTTGCTTTACCGCATGCCAATCCGCCATCAACGGCCACCTGGGGCAGATCACCGGATCGCCCGTTAGTGCGGCTTTGGTCTCTTTTAGCATCGGCGTTTCCGCGCTCGTGATGCTCAATATTGTTTTGCGCTGGCGCCCTCACATTGAGCGTCCCGAGGGTAAGGCTAATCCGTGGTGGATGTGGGCAGGCGGCGCCTTGGGAGCCATGTTTGTCTTTGGCAACGCGGCCTTAGTACCACAAATTGGCACTGGGCTTACTGTGGTGGCAACCCTTCTCGGTTCCATGTTGGGGTCCGTGCTCATTGATCGCCTGCGGGGTGCGCGAGTCGCAATGCGCCAGGTAGCCGGCATTGCAGTGATCTTGCTTGGTGTAATACTCATCCGCCTGGTGTAAGCCCCACTCCTGTGGCTATGCCCGGTACTTTGCTGTGCTGGGTATCTGGTGCCTTGACTAGGCTGGGAAGACATGGATATCTCTTCGCTTCTGGGCCCCGATTCCGGTGATGTATTCACCGTCCGCACAAATATGGTCAGCACGCTAACCGGCTCGGCAACCATGAACCACGTTTCCGAAGCCATGGGAAATGACACTGACGGGCAGCTTTTTGCTGCTCTACGTAACTGGGCAGACGTGGTGCTGGTGGGTGCGCAGACGGTGCGCGCGGAGGACTACTCCGGAGTAGAACCTAACGGGGATGGTTCGCGGCCGGCTCCTATCGCCGTGCCTTCCCGCAGCCTTGAGTTTGATGTCACCTCGGACTTCTTCACGGATTTTACTACCCCTCCCATCATCCTGGTCCCCCATAGCAGCAGGGACGATCAAGAGCTCGCAAAGCGCATCGCGACCATCGAATCCACGGGCGCGGAGGTTTGCGATGCTGGCGAAGGAACCGTGCAGGACTACATATCCGCCTTGCAGGACCGCGGGTTTAAGCGCGTGCTGTGCGAGGGCGGGCCAGGAATGATAGGGCAGCTGGTAGACATCGATGCCATCGACCAGATGTATTTGACCCTGGACCCACATCTATCTACCGGCGTGGAAACTCCCATGGCGACCTTTAAGGGCGAGCATTCCCATCGCCGCATGCAGTTAGAAAATGTCGCGGCTGATCAGGATGGCACGGTGTTTCTGCGGTATTCCCGCGCCCGCTAGGCCGTAGACTAAGGGGCCGTGAATTCCCGAATCAATGCCGCCGCCTGGCCCGTGGCCATCCTGCTTGTTGTGCATCGCGTTTTCATCATCGCGCGCAATGGCACGCCGACGGATGATTTCACCACCGTGTATAACGCTGTGATACGCATGGCCACTGGCCAGCCGGTCTATGAGCAGGCTTATAACCACGTTGACCCGCTGTACCTGTATACCCCGGGAGCCACGTTGCTGCTCGCACCACTAGCGCACATGGATTTTTCGTTGGCACGGGGACTATTCATCGTCGCCAACGCGGCTGCAATCGTGGCAGCGCTAGCGGTGCTCACCCTTACGGTGGGCCGCACACTTACTTCGGCAGTGTGGCCAGTATCTATCGCTTTGGCCTTTGTCACGGAATCGGTGACCAATACGCTCGCATTTACCAATATCAACGGCATTCTCTTGCTATGCATGGCCGTGTTCTTGTGGTCTTTCTTGCGCGCCGAGCGCACCCCATGGCTGGGCTGGGTGGCCGGCGTGGTCATTGGCTTGGCCATCGTCATTAAGCCGCAATTTGCGCCGTTGCTCTTCCTGCCCTTGGTCAAGCTGCAATGGCGCAGTCTCGCGACTGGCATTGGCGTACCGGTAGTTCTCAACCTACTAGCGTGGCCGCTCGTGCCGGGCGCTAGCGGATTTGTGGATAACCTCCTGCCCTACCTCTCAGAAACCCGTGACTATGCCAATTCTTCCTGGGCAGGCTTCCGCGCCTACGTTGACTTTGGCGCGGGACTGTATTGGACCGTGTGGTTGATATTTGCCGCGCTTTCGGCCGCAGCGATTCTCGGACTTTTGCGCTGGCGCAACTCCGACCCGACCTTGTGGGCACTGACGACTAGCGGGGCGATCATGGTGGGTATCTTCTTCCTGTCTTCCCTTGGCCAGCAGTATTACTCCATGTGGCTATTCCCATTGATGTTTACCGTTGTGCTCAAGCGTTCGGTTTTCCATTCCGCGGGCGCGTGGTTTGCGGCCTTCCTCTATTTGGCTCCCGTCTCCTGGGCGTCTACAGCGCACCCGGATGCTGGTCGCTGGATGAATTTTTTCACGGCAACGGTGGGATGGGCGCTGCTTATCGTCGCAATTTTCGCTACGGTCGCCGGCTGGTGGCGTGCCGCGCGCAGCACGGTTTAGACTCGGCCCATGACCGATTTCAAGCTCATTGCCGATACCGAATGGCGCCAGCGCTTAAGCCCCGAGGAATACTACGTCCTGCGCGAGGCCGGCACCGAGCCGCCCCACGTAGGCGAGTACACCAATACCACCACCGAGGGGGTCTATTCTTGCCGCGCGTGTGGAACCGAGCTTTTCCGCTCTACGGAAAAGTTTGAGTCCCACTGCGGCTGGCCTTCCTTTTTCTCCCCACTCGCAGGAGACAAAATCATTGAGCGCGATGACAACTCGCTCGGCATGCGCCGCGTAGAGGTTCTGTGCGCCAACTGCGAATCTCACCTGGGGCACGTCTTTGAGGGCGAGGGCTACGATACCCCCACCGACTTGCGCTATTGCATCAACTCCATCTGCCTGGACTTGGAGGAAAAGCCGGTAGAAGATGGCACCGCCTAAGGTGGCATGCACAAGCAAGCGCGCCCCGTCGGCAGCCTAACTTGCAGGCTAGTGACGGGGCACGGATATGGGGGGACGTCGCCAAGCAGGGCTACTGCTGGGCGACGTTTCTTTTAGGGCAGTACTGCGATGAGCTCTGCTACGTCCTTGACGCGGCGGCCGGTATGGAAAGGAATCTCCTCGCGCACGTGGTGGCGGGCCTCGGTGTAGCGCATCAGGTACATCAGGTCGACGATGCGGTGGAGCTCGTCCGCCTCGAAGGCCAAAATCCACTCATAGTCACCCAGGGCAAAGGCTGGGACGGTATTTGCGCGCACATCGGGGTAGTCGCGCGCCTGCATACCGTGCTCCATGAGGATGCGGCGGCGCTTTTCATCGTCCATGGTGTACCAGTCATAAGAGCGCACGAAGGGGTATACCGAGATCCACTCCTTGGGCTCCTCGCCCATGATGAAGGAGGGTAGGTGGGACTTATTGAACTCTGCTGGACGGTGCAAGGCATTGCCTACCCAGGTCACTTCGCTTACCTGGCCCAGAGTGGTCTCGCGGCGGAAGTCCCCGAAGACCTTTTGCAGGTCAGAGAATTCCTCGGCGTGCCACCAGATCATGAAGTCGGCGGAATCGCGCATAGCCGTGAGGTCGTAAATGCCGCGCACGGTTACCTTTCCGGCTTTTTCCACGCCGGCAAAGAACTCCTGCGCTTGGGCGATGATCTCCGCTCGCTCGGTGCCGAGCGCGCCCGGGATCACCTTAAAAACTGCGTGCTGGGAATATTGCTGAACCGCGTTGAGTTCCTTGTAATCAAGCTTCGCCATTGCGTTCTCCTTTGCAGAAGCCTTTGGGTTAACGAACACATCCATCATAAGTTGGATATGAAACCTTGTCACTTTCCGGCCACGAGGAGGACGACACGCCCACGCATCGGCGCGCCTCCCCCAGCTAGAGGACGCGAAACTATAGCTTGAACGTCGTGAGCAATTCCGAATCGACCACCCCACGCAGCGCCGAGGCCTCCGCCCCCACCCCTTTGCACGGGCAGGCGGAAAGCCACGAGCCAGCTACCCCCGCCGCTTTCACCCAAGCAGTGGAGTCCATGCATGCGGCCGAACTGCGCCCTGAGATAACGCTAGGCTCCATTCGCCCACCGCAACGCCTTGCGCCCTTTAGCCACGCAATCGGCCTCGAAGTGGGAAACGAAGACAACCCAGATATCGTGCCCACCGATGCAGAGGGCGACGCCTTTGGTCGCCTCATCCTGCTCCACGATCCGGGCGCTGAGGAGGCTTGGGAGGGCGCCATGCGCCTTGTGGCCTATATTCAGGCCGATATGGACGACGCCGTAGCCGGCGATCCGCTCTTGCCCGATGTGGCGTGGCAATGGCTCAACGAAGGCTTAGAACAGGAGGGTGCCGGCCACACCAATTTGGGCGGCACCGTCACGTCCACCGCGTCCGTGCGTTTTGGCGAGATTGGCGGGCCACCGCGCGCCTACCAGATTGAAATGCGTGCTTCGTGGACTGCCGAAGGCCTCGATCTGGCACCCCACGTGCAGGCCTTTGCCCAGGTATTGGCCAACGTTGCCGGACTACCCCCTGAGGGCGTCACTGAGCTCGGCCGCTAATATGCCAGAATTGCGCAGCCGGCCGCTCGAAGGCGTCCCGCCGGTTCTTGCTACCCCGGAGGAGTTCACCGCTGCCGCAGCCCGCCTCGCCGCGGGTACGGGCCCCTTTGCCATCGATACCGAGCGCGCCTCCGGCTATCGCTACGATGATCGCGCCTTCCTAGTGCAAATTCGCCGCCGCGGCGCGGGCACGATGCTTTTTGCCCCTGAAGGACACCGCGAGGAGCTCACGGCCGCCCTTGCCCCAGTGCTCAACAGCGCGGAGTGGATTATTCACGCTGCCCATTCGGATTTGCCTTGTCTCGGGTGGCTCGGTCTCTTCCCTGGCTCCATCTTTGACACGGAACTGGCGGCACGGCTCGCGGGATTTGAACGGCCCAATCTGGGAACTATGGTCGCAGAGCTTTTTGACGTCGAATTGGAAAAGGGCTACGGCGACGCCGACTGGTCCACCCTGCAGCTCAGCGAGGAACTCAAGGCTTACGCCGCGCTCGATGTGGAACTACTCCTCGAGCTAGCCGACGCCCTGCGCGACATTTTGGCCGAACAGGACAAGATGGACTGGGCTTTAGAAGAATTTTCCGCCATAATCCAGGAACATTCCGGAGACTCTGCTCCCCAGCCACACACGTGGCGTGATCTGAAGGGCATCTCCAGTTTGCGCAGCGGCAGTCAGCTCGCTGCTGCTCGAGCACTGTGGGCCAAGCGCGACGCTATCGCTCGGCGCACGGACACTGCGCCCGGCCGGGTATTAGCGAATAAGACGCTGGTAGAAATTGCGCGCACCCTTCCCACCACCGCGGGCGATCTTGCCCGAGTCAAGGGATTTCCCCGCCGGCGCAAAGGCGCCACCGCCCAGTGGATGACTGTACTTAACCAAGCGCGCACCGTTCCCCCGCAGCAGCGGCCTCGCGTCCATCGCGCCCCACAACCGGTTCCTTCCAAAACCATCTGGGCCGAGGACTACCCAGACCTATGGGAGATTTACCAGACTATCCGCGCGGATATCGCCGATCTCGCTGCTGAACTCGGTATGCCTTCCGAGATCCTTATCCGCCCTGCCGCTGTGCGTGCAGCGGTATGGGCGAAGGTAGGTGTGCGCGCCGATAAGCGCCACCGCGGACCTGATTCTGTCGCCGGCGCCATCCGGCAGCCTGGCGACGTCGCTGCCTTCCTCCGCGCGGAGGGCGCGCGCGAATGGCAAATAGAAATGACCGCCCCGATTATCGTGGACGGTCTTTTCTACGAATATTTAGCAGGCTAAGGCTAGGATTAGTCCTTTTCTCCTCGCGCGTTGGCATCAGCAGTGAGGTTTTTTAGCCACTCGCTTATCGACGCCGCCATAAGCTCAGGCGTCAACCCGAACTCTTCCAAAACCTCGCCGCGAGAGCCGTGCTTAGGGAAGTATCCCGGAACGCCGAGTCGGCGCACAGGAGTATCGACCTCGGCTGCGCTGAGGGCCTCCGAAATCATGGAGCCAATACCGCCGCGGACAAGGCCGTCTTCTGCCGTAACCACCAAGTCGTGGTCAGCGGCGAGAGCCACCACAGAGCTTGCCACCGGCGCCACCCAACGCGGGTCAACAACGGTAACGTTCACGCCCTGTTCGCCCAGCTGCTTCGCAGCCTCGATGCTGCGAGCGGACATGGCCCCGATGGAAACGATGAGTACCTCGGGGGTGTCCTCGCCCGCATCGGCTTCGCCATAGTGCAGGATGTCTACGCCATCGCCCAAGGTATCCACCGCTTCCATATCCGGCAGCAGATTGCCCTTAGGGAAGCGGACTACGGACGGGCCAGATTCAATCTCTAGCGACTCCCGGAAGAGCTCCCGCAGGCGCGCGCCATCGCGCGGGGCGGCAATATGCATTCCCGGCACAATGCTCATGAGCGCCATATCCCACACACCATTGTGCGAAGCGCCATCGGAACCGGTAACTCCGGAGCGGTCAAGCACGATGGTTACCGGCAGCTTTAGCAGCGCAATATCCATAATGACTTGGTCCACGGCGCGGTTTAAGAAAGTGGAATATACCGCAACGACGGGGTGCATCCCGCCAAGCGCCAAACCAGAGGCAGAGGTCATTGCGTGCTGCTCGGCAATTCCCACATCAAAAAATCGCTCTGGGAAGCGCTCTTGGAAGGGAGCGAGCCCAGTAGGACCGGCCATGGCAGCGGTAATGGCCACGATGTCATCGCGCTTTTCGGCAGCGGCTAACAGCTCCTCTGAAAAGGCAGCCGTCCACCCAGGTTGCTTGGTGCCCTTAGCCACACCGGTAACCGGATCAATAGCACCGGTAGAGTGCATCTGGTCCTTCGGCTCATTGACGGCCGGGGCAAATCCGTGGCCCTTTTCGGTAACCACGTGCACGATGATGGGCCCGTCATAATCGCGGGCATAAGTCAGGGCATGTACCAAGCTATCGATATTGTGCCCGTTGATGGGGCCGATGTACTTCATGCCCAGTTCCGGGAACATCTCGGTAGGCAAGACGGTGGACTTGACGCCTTCCTTCATGGCGTGCAAGGCATCAAAGGCACGCTCGCCTACCCATCCCATTTGCTTCAGGCGGCGCTTGCCCTGTTCCATGAGCTCGTCGTAACCGTGCTGGGAGCGGATGCGGCCGAGGTTTTCGGAAATGCCACCGATAGTGGGCGAATAGCTACGGCCGTTGTCATTGACCACGATGACCGCATTGCGGCCCTTGTCCTCCGAGATATTATTTAACGCCTCCCAGCACATGCCGCCGGTGAGGGCGCCATCGCCGACAACACCGATGACATTGCGGTGACCGTCGCCGCGAATCTTGAAGGCCTTAGACAAGCCATCGACCGTAGACAACGATGCCGAAGCGTGGGAGGACTCGGTCCAGTCATGCTCGGACTCGCCGCGGTCCGTATACCCCGAAAGGCCGTCCTTTTGCCGCAAGGTATCGAATTGATCCGTGCGCCCAGTCAGCATCTTATGCACATAGGACTGGTGCGAAGTGTCAAAAATAATGGGCTCACGCGGAGAATCAAATACACGGTGCAACGCAATGGTCAATTCCACCACGCCCAAGTTAGGCCCCAGATGTCCGCCCGTGACGGAGACCTTGTCAATGAGGCGCTGCCTAATCTCTGCCGCCAGCTCCTCAAGCTTGTCTGCAGACAGCGCCTTGAGGTCCTGCGGCGAGTTAATGGTATCCAAGATAGTCATGGAGCGGCCTTCAACTCCTTCTGTGCTTAGTTCTTCTTTTCTACCGTACCCGCGGCGGGCGGTGAATATTATATCGGTCAATGTTCCGAGAACGGCGCGGCAACGTGCAACACCCCGCCTCGGAACCATAAAGGTTCATTAGGCAGGGGTAATGAGCGCAATCGTTTCAAAGTGGTGCGTTCCGGGGAACGCGTTAATGAGTGCCATCTTTTCTATTCCGTATCCGTGCTGGTTCCAGTATCCCAAGTCGCGCGCGAAGGTGGCGGGGTCACATCCCACGTGAACGACCGCCTGGGGTGCAGCGGCCGCCACGGAACGAATCACGTCCTCCCCTGCACCGGTGCGCGGCGGATCAAGGACTACAGCGCCAGGCTTGGGAAGCTGTGCGGCGACTTGCTCGACCTTCGCGGACTTTACTTCCACATCGCAGTCTGCAAGGGCGGCCTGTTCCCCGGCCGTAGCCGCCGGTGAATAGTCCACGGAGATAACTTTGCCCTGCACGGCATGGGCCAGTGCGGGAACGAATAGGCCAACGCCACCGTAGAGATCCCAGGCGGTGTGCTCTTGGTACTCGCGGCCCCCGAGCCACTCCGCTATCAGATCGGTATACGCGGCCGGTGCGTGGCTGTGGGCCTGCCAGAAGGCGGTAGCAGGAAAGCTAAACGTCCGCCCGTCGACATGCTCGTGCACCTTGCCGCTGCCTTCTACCACCTCACGGATGATCTCCACGCGGCGCCCGCGCGGGGCCTTGCGAGTTTCTACCACGTGGCGGTTGCCCTCGCCATCAAGAACGGCGATGACCTCAGCACCTGGGGTAAACCGGCGCGCACCTTCTCCAACGAGCCCGTCTGCCAATCCCGGAGCGAGCTGTGTACAGGCAGCGCCCGTAATAAGCTCATTGGACCGACGCTGACGGGTTCCGGCGCGCCCTTGCTTATCGACGCCCCACCTCACCCGCGTGCGCCATCCCCGAACCGGCTCTAGGGTGTGCTGCTCAATTTTCAGTTCCTCACCGGTGACAACGCCGGTTCGGCGCAGCTGCTCCGACAAGATCTCTGCCTTGATTCCGGTTTCAGCCGCGGGATCCAGCTCGTCAAAATCGCAGCAGCCTGCTCCTTGCGCGGCTGCAGGACAAAACGATGGAACGCGCAACGACCCAGGACTTAGTACACTTTCCAGCTCTGCCTTAATGAACGACTTTTTTACACGGCCGGCCGTAGCTTTTACGACGTCACCAGGAAAAGCGCGAGGAACGAATACCACTCGCCCATCCGGCGCCTGGCCAATTCCTTCCCCGCCGTGCGCCATGCGGTCAATGGTGACCTCAAGACTATCGCCGCGGCTCATCGTTGATTCAGTCATTTTCTGCCTCAGACTTTGGTTCTCGTTCTGCGTTAGTGTGCTCACCTGCGCCCGCCGCTGCGTCAACGGCTGCATCCGCGCGGCGCACCATCCACACGGTCAGCGCCGTAACTAGAAGCGTCAATGGCCACCCCATCAAGATTCGGGTCACCCCTAAGGCCGTGGTTGCATCCGCATCATAAATGGCGCGCTGAATAACAAAACGGGCCAGGAAGATAACCGCCCACCCACCAGTAGCGATGGCATAGGCCCGGCGCGCCTGGGCAACCTTTTGCCACTGCATTTCCTCGCCATTAATCCCCTTCCAGATGACACCCACAGCGGGCCACCGAAAGAGGATTGATAGTACCGCGGCAATACACAGCGCCAACGACATCCAGATGCCGTACAAGAAATACCCTTTGGCATCACCGGTAAACCAGGCGATGGCTGCGCAAAGGGCCACTCCCAGCAGACCCGATATGGCTGGCTGCAGGGTCTCTTTACGGATTACCCTCCAGAGTGCAATAACAACGGCCACGCCGAGCGCCGCCGCCAAGGCTGGCCCCAGCCCAAAGAAATTATTGACAGGAATCAGCACAATGACCGGCAAGGTGGCCGAGATGAGCCCTGACAAGCCTCCCATTTGCTCCAGCAGGGTGGGTTCGGCAGCAGACTCCTCAGAGTCCAGGTTCTTAGCGTCCGGGGAAGGTTGCGGCGAGGAAGAATGTGTCACGTGGTTTACTGCTTTGCCTAGTTCTTGGAATTAGGTGCAGATCCCTCATCGGGATTCTGCGGGGACGATCCATTCTCACCCTGGTGTGGGGTACCGCCCAAATCGCGCAAGTGTTGCTCCGCCTCTGCTTCTGCCGCAGGGTCAGGGCCACCCACGCCGTTTTCTGGGTGGTCTTGAGCATTAGCGGCTGCCTGCTGTTCTTGCTGGCGCTGGTCCATAGCCTGCTTGACCTGCTCTACGAGCTGCTCAGGCATGATGACCGGCAAAGCATTTCCTGCCAGGATGGGGTCTTCCCCGCGGTAGACGAAGGTCCGGGCGGCAACCTCGCGGGCCATGTCAGCGAGGTCGGCTTCCATACCGGCCGGCGCGGCCAGGGTCATGCGCAGCATCCAGCGCGGACCATCTGCACCGATGACGCGGACCTGACCGTTGTCGTTCTTGCCTACGACCTCGGCACCCCAAGGCCCTGGCTCGGTAGTTACGGTAAGACCATCGCGGCTCATGCCCTCCTTAATTTCCTCCACGGATTCTGCCCACTGGCCTGGCTTACGTGGGGCGGCAAAGGCTACGGGAGTAATTCGGCCTACCTTGGTCACGATGTGCAGCATTCGTGGGCCTTGTTCGCCCATTTCCACCTGTACTTGGGATTCCTTTGGCAGTGGGATGCGCAGGGACCCCAGGTCTAATACGCCAATGGAAAAGTCGCTGAAATCAAAGGTCTCGATATCGACGGAGTCACCATCAAAGGGGCCGGTCTGGCCATTGATGGCATCATGAGCGAATTCGCGAGGTTCATTGCCAGAAGCCGCCGCGGCATCTGCCGCGGTGTCGCCTACTGGAGCATAGGTCTCCTGCGCCTCCGCATCCGCGGGCGTGGGGTCCGCCGCCTTTTCGCTTTGGGCTGCAGGCTTGTCCTGAGCCTTCTTTTCTTCGTCGTTCTTCTTGCCAAAGGGCCAGATTCCCATGGGTGCTACGTCCTTTCTAAAAGTTTCGTTGAGTCTCTACTGCTTGAACTACACACCGGTAGAGCCATAACCACCGGCTCCGCGGACGGTGTCATCCAATTCTTCAACCTCAGCAAACCCCACCAGCTCTACGCGCTGGACCACGAGCTGAGCGATGCGCATGCCGCGTTCGATCTCAATGGGTGTATGCCGGTCGTGGTTGATGAGGCAGACCTTGATCTCCCCGCGGTAATCGGCATCTACCGTGCCCGGGGTATTGACAATGGAAAGCCCTTGCTTGGCGGCTAGTCCGGAACGCGGGTGAATTAAACCGACCGTTCCTAGTGGCAGCGCTATGGCAATCCCGGTGCCGACGAGGGCGCGCTCGCCGGGTTGCAGGGTAAGAGCTTCGGCTGCATAGAGGTCCGCACCGGCGTCACCACGGTGGGCGCGGTGCGGCAACGGAAGTTCCTTATCTAGGCGCTTGACTTTAACGTCCCCAAAGGGGCTTTCTGGTTGAGAGTGCGGAATCGAGTCAGTCACCTGGCCAATCCTACCTGTCTTGGGAGGTTCATTCTGCGGCACGTGTGGTCTAGACTGACTAGACGTGTCTGATACATCTGCTACTTCCGCAACTCCGGCACCGTCAAGCGCCGCTTCGGCACAGGGCACGGTGACCCCTCAGGTGCTCTACCGCGAACGCCAATGGGTCCCTTGGTACTTTTGGCTTTTTGCAGCCGCCATCGTGGGGCTTACTTCCGCTACCGCTGGCCTTAACCGCTCCATGTGGTGGACCATTATTCCCGCGATCCTCCTTGGTGCTATCGCCGTGTGGGTACTTATTACCTGGTCCAATACAGTCATCAAGGTAGAGCGTGACCCGGATGGAACGCGTTGGCTCACGGTCAAAGATGCCCAATTGCCTAACGACGTCGTCTCGCGGTCTATCACAGTTCCCAAATCTGCGCGGCGCAATGCGCTGGGCCCGCAGTTCGATCCCGCGGCGTTTTTGGTTTCCCACGCTTGGGTGGATGAGCACGCCATGATGGTGCTCGATGATCCAGAAGATGATACTCCTTATTGGCTCATCGCCTCGAAGGATCCGGAGGCTTTGCTCCACGCTTTCGTTCCGGAACAGCACTAATCTTTAATAGCTTTGCACACCACCGAAAGTTTGGTGGCTGCAATAGCAAACCCCGCATTCGGCAGGTGAAAAGTTGCCGAGTGCGGGGTTTCGTTTCTGGTGCGTATTCCTTTTAGGCGCAATCCTTGCAGATTGGCTGGCCGTCCTCTTCGTGGGAGTAGCGCTTATTGGACTGCACTAGGAAACACGAACCGCAGGTAAACTCATTTTCCTGACGTGGAACTACCTCAACATTAAGCTCCTCGCCCGTGAGGTCTACTGATGGCGGCTGGAAGGCTTCGACGATTTCTCCGTCATCGTCCATGCCGTTGTTATCGCTCTCAGCGGCTTTGAGTCCTTCTAGGGAGTCAGTTTCGAGTTCATCTTCCGCGCGCCGGCGCGGTGCGTCATAATCGGTGGCCATAATGCACGCCCCTAATGGTCAAGTTGCTTTAAGGAATGGGTATTTATCGATCGCGCATAGTAAAGCACAAATGGCTAGATGTCATCTCACCGCTCGCCGGCGTGGAAAACTATTACCCCCGCAGCGCGTCCGTGGCCCCGTGCGCTGCTAAAAGCTTTTCGAATGCGGGGGCCAAATCTGCCCCCGCGGCCCAGGTAAGTTCACCGTCAGCCGAGCCTTTATCAAAGCCTGGATGGCGCACCACCGCACCTGCTTCGCGAGCAATGATTGCCCCAGCAGCGAAGTCCCACGCATTGATGCCGTGTTCAAAGTAAGCATCAACGGTTCCCTCTGCCACCCTGCATAGGTCGAGCGCGGCAGCACCGATACGGCGAATATCACGCACATTAGGCAGGAGCTTGGTGAGAAGCTCGGCTTGGGCTGCTCGCCGGTCAGCTTCGTAACCAAAGCCGGTGGCTACCAAGGCCAAGGCAGGATCTTGTGTCTGGCCACACCGCAGTGCGTGCTCAATTCCGTCTGGGCCGGTGACCGTGGCGCCCTGCCCGGCTGCGGCCGCATAGGTGCGCCCGCGCGCCACGTTGACCACCGAGCCAGCGACGAGGTGACCTTGGTATTCCGCACCAATGGATACGGCGTAGTCCGGCACCCCGTAGAGGAAATTCACGGTGCCATCAATCGGATCGACAATCCAGGTAACGCCACTGGTTGACTCCACATTGGCGCCTTCTTCGCCAAAGATTCCATCCCCGGGGCGCTGGGTGCGAATGGTGGTGGCAATGAACTCCTCTGTCGCGGTATCGACCTCCGTTACGGGATCTACGTCGCTGGACTTGGTGTGGGTATGCGCCGCAATGCCGTCACCGGCTACGAGTTCTGCACGCCGCGTAGTAATTAATTCCGCAGCGCGCGTGGCGGTGGAAACGGCAAAATCCCGCAATTGGAGAAAATCGATCTGCGCAGTCATGCCAACTATTGTGCCTTCTTCTAGACTGTCGGGCATGACTACTCTTTCTGGCCATTCCTTTGGCATCGATATCGGAGGCTCCGGCATTAAAGGCGCTGAGGTGGACCTCGCCACCGGCGAATTCGTGGGTGAACGCATGAAGATCGCCACCCCACAGCCGTCTACGCCGCATGATGTTGCCAAGGTGGTAGCTCACATCGTGCAGGAAAAGCAGTGGGACGGCCCCGTTGGCATCACCCTGCCGTCCGTGGTTCGCAACCAGGAAGTCGAGACTGCGGCAAATATTTCCAAGGACTGGATTGGGGTCAACGCCACAGAACTCTTTGCGGACTACCTGGATTCGGATTTTGCCGTGCTTAACGACGCCGACGCGGCGGGACTAGCCGAGGTTGCCTACGGAGAGGACATCGCCAAGCAAGGCTCCGTAATCTTCCTAACCCTGGGCACCGGTATCGGTTCGGCCTTCTTCCTAGACGGCCAGTTGTTCCCGAATACCGAACTGGGGCACCTCACGGTGGGCGATGACGAGGCTGAGAAAATTGCGTCCTCGGCCGTAAAGGACCGCGAGGGACTCAAGTACAAGCAGTGGACTAAACGACTCAACAAGGTCCTCGCGGAATATGAAAAGCTCTTTAACCCGCAGGCCTTCCTCATTGGGGGTGGGATTTCCCGCAAGTTTGAAAAGTGGGGCCCACACCTTGATATTGAAACCCCCGTCATGCCTGCACAACTGCGCAATCGCGCGGGAATTGTCGGAGCTGCGATGGCGGCGGTAGACGGTTTGAAACCGTAGTATTTACGCACTGCAGGTGACCCTATCCACCGGCAGATTGGAAAGATCCTCTATACTGGGCGGTCGATCCTAAGTTAAATAGCTCTAGGGCGTGTCTGGCCTGCATAAGGCCACAACGCGTTAACATCACACTGATGCACGAGCGCCCGATTAGGGCGCTCTGAGCTGTTTCAATCAAGAAGTTAGTCGAAAGGGCGTACGTGGCAGCCACTGAATCTTCAGACCAGGCACTCGGCGAGGGCGAAAACGCCGCTGAGGCATCTACTCCTGCAAAGAAGACCGCCAAGAAGACGGCAAAGAAAACCGCGAAAAAGACGGCTAAGAAGACGGCCAAAAAGACCGCTAAGAAAACAGCCAAGAAGACTGCGAAGAAGACCGCAAAAAAGTCGGCCAAGAAGACCACTAAGAAGTCAGCCAAAAAGGCCACTAAGAAGACGGTCCGCAAATCCGCGGCAAAGAAGCAGGAATCCCCAGCCGAGTCCGAAAAGCAGGCACAGCCGGAAGCAGAAGATGAGCTCGAGGAGGACGAGCACGACGAAGACGTCGACTTCGATCCCACCAATGCGGACATCGAAGACGATGATGACTTCGACGCCGGCGAAGACCTCGAGGACGATGACCTCGAAGAGGACTTGGACGACGACGATGAGGAAGAAGAGGAAGACACCTCTTCCGTCTGGGACGAGGAAGAGTCCGCTGCGCTGCGCCAAGCACGCAAGGATGCGCAGTTAACCGCCTCTGCTGACTCCGTCCGCGCCTACCTCAAGCAGATTGGTAAGGTCGCCCTGCTCAACGCCGAGCAAGAGGTTTCCCTAGCTAAGCGCATCGAGGCTGGCCTGTACGCACAGCACCGCATGGATGAGATGGAAAAGGCCCGCGCCGAAGGCGATAAGGCCGCCAAGCTCTCCCCCATGGAAAAGCGCGACCTGCGCAGCATCGCCCGCGATGGCCGCAAGGCCAAGAACCACCTACTGGAGGCCAACCTGCGTCTGGTGGTTTCCTTGGCCAAACGCTACACCGGCCGTGGCATGGCTTTCTTGGACCTCATTCAGGAAGGAAACTTGGGTCTTATCCGCGCGGTGGAGAAGTTCGACTACACCAAGGGCTATAAGTTCTCCACTTACGCCACCTGGTGGATCCGCCAGGCCATTACCCGCGCCATGGCTGACCAGGCTCGTACCATCCGCATCCCAGTGCACATGGTGGAGGTCATCAACAAGCTGGGCCGCATCCAGCGCGAACTCTTGCAGGACTTGGGCCGCGAGCCTACCCCGCAGGAGCTGGCGAAGGAGATGGATATCACCGAGGAAAAGGTGCTCGAAATCCAGCAATATGCCCGCGAGCCCATTTCCTTGGATCAGACCATCGGTGACGAAGGCGATTCCCAGTTGGGTGACTTCATCGAGGACTCCGAGGCCGTCATTGCGGTCGATGCCGTATCCTTCACCTTGCTACAGGATCAGCTCCAAGACGTGCTGACTACGCTGTCCGAGCGTGAAGCCGGCGTGGTTCGCCTCCGCTTTGGCTTGACCGACGGTATGCCGCGCACTTTAGACGAGATTGGCCAGGTCTACGGAGTTACCCGCGAGCGCATTCGCCAGATCGAGTCCAAGACGATGTCGAAGCTGCGCCACCCCTCTCGTTCGCAGGTTCTGCGCGATTACCTCGACTAATCGCTGCAGCTGCAGGAGCGCAGAAAGCCCGCACCAAAAAAATTGGTGCGGGCTTTCTGCGTAACTACTCTCTAGCTACCGTGGGCTGTTCTACCACTTGCGCAGGTATTCGATGCGCTCGCGCAGCTGCTCGGCATTGCACAGCGCGGTGGGCGGGCCGCCACAGGCCTTGCGCACCTCAGTATGGATAGCACCGTGCGGGCGGCCCGAGCGCTGGGCAGCGATGGAGACTACCGTGTTGAGTTCTTTGCGCAGCTGGCCTAGCTCATCGACGACTCCGGTGTCGCTGGACTCAGACTCCATAGACTTCTTCCGTGAGGCCGGCGCATAGTCCATGCCGTAGAGCTTGCGGCGGTGGGCTTCCTCCGCCTCAGCCGCGCGTCGCGCTTTTTCCTCCGCTTCGCGGCGATCCATTTCCTCGGATTGCTTCTTGCGCAGCAAATCTTTTACCTGGTCCGCATCAAGTAGCCCGGGAATGCCAAGGAAGTCCGCTTCCTCATCAGTGGTCATATCCCCAGTATTGAACTGAGAACCGTTGTAGAGCAGTCCCGAAAACTCTGCTTCGGCACCAAGTGACTCATATGACTTCTCCAGCATGTCTGGTTCGGTCTTCTTCTGATTCGCCTGCTCTAGCAGGTCGTCATCCCAACCTTCCTTGTCGGGCTTTTCTTCACCCAAGACGTGGTCGCGGGACTTTTCCATATTTTCGGCCAAGCCCAGCAGGACAGGAACCGATGGAAGGAAAACCGATGCCGTCTCGCCCGGCATGCGCGAGCGCACGAAGCGGCCGATGGCCTGGGCGAAAAAGAGCGGGGTCGATGCCGAGGTAGCATAGACGCCCACCGCAAGGCGCGGGACGTCGACGCCCTCAGATACCATGCGGACCGCCACCATCCACTCATCGGTGGACTCAGAAAATTCCTGAATGCGGTCCGAAGAACCGGGATCATCAGACAAAATCACTGACACTGGCGTATTAGAAAGCTGTTTGAGGATCTTGGCATACGCGCGTGCGGTCGTCGTATCCGAAGCCAGCACGAGGCCGCCGGCATCCGGCATATTGCGTCGCATTTGCATCAGGCGGGTATGCGCCGCCTGCAGCACCGCAGGAATCCACTCGCCCTTGGGGTCCAAAGCGGTGCGCCACGCTCGGGCGGTTTGCTCCGCATTCATAATGTCGCCCAAACGGGCTGCATGTTCCTCACCGGCCGAATCGCGCCAGCGGGCTTCGCCAGAGTAAGAAAGAAAGACAACGGGGCGCACGACGCCGTCGGCAAGCGCATCGCCATAGCCATAGGTATGGTCCGAGCGGGATACCTTGTGCCCCTCCCCATCGTCCACGTACTGGACGAATGGAATGGGCGAGTCGTCGGAGCGGAAAGGCGTACCGGTCAAAGCCAGGCGGTGATTGACATCGTCATAAGCTTCCTTGACGCCATCTCCCCAGCTCTTGGCGTCGCCTGCATGGTGAATCTCGTCAAGGATCACCAAAGTGCGCCGGGCAGAGGCCACAGCGCGGTGCTTAAAGGGGTGCATACCCACCTGCGCGTAAGTCACCACAATGCCGTCCATCGAGGGATTAACGGCGGAGGAATTGCTAAACGCCGGATCTAGAGCCAGACCTACGCGTGCGGCAGCGCTAGACCACTGGGTCTTGAGGTGTTCGGTAGGCACCACCACGATTACGCGCTCGACAGTACGGTCTTCCATAAGTTCCGTCGCGATACGCAGCGCGAAGGTAGTTTTACCGGCGCCTGGGGTCGCCACCGCCATGAAGTCTTGCGGCTTAGTGGCGAGGAATTTATCGAGGGCGGATTGCTGCCAGGCGCGAAGGTTAGTCTTCTTAAAAGTCCTCACTTGCGGCGCAGACCCTTATACACACGCTCACAATCGGGGCACACCGGAGAACCCGGCTTTGCCTGCTTGGTCACCGGGAATGTTTCGCCGCACAGCGCAACGACATACTTGCCGTTCACCGCGGAATCGAGGATGTGATCCTTTTTGACGTAGTGGAAGAACTTCGGCGTGTCATTATCCGTCGTCGAAGTGTCTTCACGAATATCTGGCCGTTCAATTGTCTTCGTAGTCGTAGTCACGCACTCCATTTTGCCGCATCGGCATCGAACTTTGCGAGTCAGGCGGCTACCCTTGGAGAACATGTACACGTCATGCACGCCAGCCGCTGCGCCCCTCTCCCCTTATCGAGGGAACGCCGACGCGCACGAGGGGAGCCGAGTCTAGGTTGTTTGGCAAAAAAGAGCGCTATCTCATCACAGATGCCAAGCTCACGCCTGGCCAGGACCGCAAGCGCCGCGAAATTCAGTACGGAATCTTCCAGTTTTTGCGCGTTCCTTCCCTGCTCATCGCCGGATTTTTCCTCTATATGCATTGGTGGCTTCTAGCCGCCATCATTGTGGGCGTGACGTTTCCCCTCCCCTGGATAGCAGTGGTGATTGGCAACGGCCGAGGTGAAAAGAAGGATAAGCGCGAGAAAAACGTGTACAAGCCAGCCATGAACCGGCAGCTTTATAACCAAGCCCGCGCCCCACAGGTATCCGGCGGCACCGCCCGACCTATTGAGGCACACCACGACATCATCGATCACGAAGAAAAGTAAAGGATTCCTGCTTTCATGACGACCGCTTTTGGCCCCGACTTTGATGCCACCGCGCTAGCCAAGCTGGCCGAAGAGCTTTCCGATGTCTTTACCGCCGCCGGTTTTACTACCGATGGCATAGCCGGGCACCTAGGTCCGGAAGTTACCGAGGCCCTCTTCCGCGGCGAACCCGCACCAGTTGCGCTCGCCGCGCACAGCGAATCTCAATTGGATCTATTGATCCGCTTCTTCCTCCTGCATGAACACCTACCGGCGACGCTTTTAGGCGAGGCGGTAGGTGCGCGCCTGGCTACCCAGTTGCTGGATGCCAATGTTGCGCTTGCCGACGCCCATGGCAAGGCCTACATTGCCCTCGATATCCGCCCCCACATCATCGTTGGCGCCAACCGTCTCATCTTCTCCGACGTCGACGCCTCCTTGGTCGACCACGTACCCGGCCCAGACCATGTGCTTGGCGTTGGTGCGGCAAGCCTTTCGCTGCTGCAATCCACGCCAGTAAGCCCAGTGGGCAGCGTCTTAGACCTAGGCACTGGCTCGGGCGTCCAATTGCTGGGGCAGCTCGATTGCGCTGAAAAGATTACCGCCACCGACGTGCATGAGCGTGCGTTGGAGTTGGCCGAGGCTACCATCGCCGCTACTGGCGAAAGCAAGAAAGTGGAATTGCTGCAAGGTTCGTGGTTCGACCCCGTAGCCGGCCGCCGCTTTGACCGCCTCGTAGCTAACCCACCTTTTGTTGTTGGCCTTCCTGAAGTTGGCCACGTCTACCGCGATTCCGGGTTAAATCTGGACGGTGCTAGCGAGCTGGTTGTCTCTCGGGCCACCGATCACCTAACCCCTGGCGGAACGGCTCACCTTCTGGCCGCTTGGGTACACACCAGCGGCGAAACCTGGCAGCAACGCGTTGCCTCCTGGCTGCCGGACAAGGGAATTGCCGCCTGGATCATCCAGCGCGACGTAGCCGATCCCGCACTCTATGTGTCTACCTGGCTCGAGGACGAGTCTCTGGATGTACGCTCCCCTGAAGGCCAAGAGCGCTCTCGCGCCTGGCTGGAACATTTCCAGCAGCATGAGGTCAATGGCATTGGCTTTGGCTTTGTCGCTATCCAACGCATCGGCGACGATGAACCTGCCGATATCTTGGCCGAAGAAATGCCCCAGGCCTTTAGCGACCCACTTGGCCCTGAAGTAGAAGAATACTTTGCCCGTGTGGCGTGGTTGCGCGACCTAGTACCCGGGGAACTACAGGGAAAGCATTTCCACGTACGCCCGGGGCTGGCACGCGAAGATATCAGCACCCCAGACGGGGAATTGTGCCAGGGCTTTACACGGGCCGCTCAACGTCTTACTCGCACCGACGGTCCGCGCTGGAGCCACGAAGTAGATGAACACATCGCTGCCATTGTCGCCGGACTCAACCCACAGGGCTTGAACCTGGAAGAAACCATCGGCTTGTATGCGGCGGCGCACGGATTCGACGAAGAAGAACTCACCGCAGCCGCTCTACCTGCCGTCATCGATATGGTCCGACATGGACTGCTTATCCCAGCCGACCTCCTCTTGGATACCGATTCGCCGGACCTCAGCTAGATCCACACTGTCCCCCACTCGTTATATAAGGAGAAGTAAACCATGCGCGCAGTTTTGACTCGGGTATCAGAGGCCACAGTAACCGTCGATGGAGAAACCGTAGGAGCCATCGATTGCCCCGAAACCGGTGGTCTTCTCGCTCTAGTTGGGGTCTCGCGCGAGGATATGGATGATTGGCAGCCCCGCGCCGAGAAAATGGCACGCAAGATTGCCGAACTGCGCATTCTTGATGGCGAAGTGTCAGTCATTGATGCCGGAGCGCCCGTGCTTGTGGTGAGCCAATTTACTTTGTACGGCCGCACTGCCAAGGGACGGCGCCCTTCGTGGGCGGATGCTGCCCCAGGACCCGAGGCCGAACCGTTCATCGAGGAGATTATTGCGAACCTTAGGGAACGCGGCGTGTCAGTAGAAACAGGCCAATTCGGGGCTAAAATGCGCGTTTCCTCTGTGAACGAAGGACCTTTCACCGTCTTGGTAGAGATCTAGCCCGCACCGTTCATTTCCGCCCCACGAGATCTGAAAATCGTGTTAAGCAGGCTCTTTTACAAACCTTTCCGTGACTCACACCACTTTTCCGGATTCCGTGTAGAGCAAGCCATAAAGCCCTGCGGAATGCAAATTCTCAGAGAGTGATAAATGCCCTACCTGAAGTGCAATAATTTATTATCACCCTGCAAGATTTTGTTCTATACTGAGGGCACAGCGAAGCAAAAGGGCTGGATATGCAGGATGAGAGACAGTTTCTCAAAGTCCTACAAACGCAAAATTGAGTGAGAAAGATTTTCTCAATCATGGTTGCAGAAGCCCAAACGCTTCGGCCGACCAACTAGATGTAGGAAAGAAAATGTCCCACTCAATCAAGCGGCGTAACAAAGCCCAGCACCCAGAAAACCAGGCTGAGATGCCTGAGGACCTCAAGACCTCCAAGGCAGCTCCCTCCTCCAAAGAATCCGCACCAGCCCCTGGCATTGACACTCCGTTTGATGGCCAGAAGGGTGCACCGAAGTGGAATAAGGAAGACACCGTATGGATGCTCTCCTTGTTCGGAACCGCAATCGGCGCCGGCGTCCTCTTCCTCCCCATCAACGCCGGTATCGGCGGCATCATCCCACTGATCATCATGACGGTGGTAGCACTGCCCATGACCTACTGGGCCCACCGCGGAATGACTCGCTTGGTCCTGTCCAGCTCCAAGCCAGACGGTGACCTCACGGACGTCGTCGAGGAACACTTTGGCATGAAGGCCGGCGTTCTGATGAACATCCTGTACTTCCTGTCGGTCTACCCCATCCTGCTGGTCTACTCGGTAACCATCACCAACACGGTCAACTCCTTCTTGGAGCACCAGCTCGGAATCACCCCGCCGGACCGCTGGCTTACCTCGCTACTGCTGGTAGGCGGCCTTATCCTAATTGTCCGCATGGGCAAGGACGTCGTAGTTCACGTCATGTCCTATTTGGTATACCCATTCATCGGCATCCTGGTTCTACTTTCCCTCTACCTCATCCCGAAGTGGAATACCGCACTCTTTGATTCCTTCGACCTCAACGTTGCTCGCGAGGCTTCTGGCCACAGCATGGGCGTTACCCTGATGCTGCTGGTTCCGGTTATGGTCTTCTCCTTCAACCACTCCCCGATGATTTCCTCCTTCGCCGTTGACCGCCGCCAGACCTACGGCAAGTTCGCCGAGGCCAAGTCCCGTAAGACCTTGCTCCGCGCAGAAATCCTCATGGTCGTCGTGGTCATGTTCTTCGTCTTCTCCTGCGCTCTGAGCCTCTCCCCGGCTGACATGGCAGACGCTAAGGCACAAAACATCACCATCCTGTCCTACCTGGCCAACCACTTCGATAACCCACTTATCCAGTGGATTGCCCCAATCATCGCCATGATTGCAGTTGCTAAGTCCTTCCTCGGCCACTACCTCGGCGCAGCCGAAGGCTTCGAAGGTCTCGTCATCAAGGGCAGCAAGAACGCAAGCAAGGACGACGCAGAGTCCGCCCACAAGCTCGATACCATCACCCTCATCTTCATGCTGGTCACCGCTTGGCTCGTCGCCTGGGCTGACCCATCCATCCTGGGCATGATTGAAACCCTGTGTGGCCCGACGATTGCCATCATGCTCTTCATCATCCCAATGGTCGCCATCCACAAGGTTCCAGCACTGAAGCGCTACAAGGGCAAGGCTTCCAACTACTTCGTCTTCTTCATGGGCCTCGTCGCCCTAGCAACCATCATCTACTCCATCGTCCAGGCCTTCTAGGCACCGCCGCAGACGAGAAAATCGCAGAGGATTCAAGGAAAGAACAATGTTCATCAGCATCTTCGATATGTTCAAGATTGGCATCGGCCCCTCAAGCTCACACACCCTTGGCCCAATGAAAGCCGGCAAAGCTTTCGTGGACGAGCTCAAGGAAAAAGACCTCTTTGACAAGGTCACTCGAGTTCAGGCAAATGTCTACGGCTCCCTCTCCCTCACGGGCATCGGCCACTCCACCGACAAGGCCATCCTCCTCGGTCTCGCTGGTGAAGAGCCAGAGACGGTTGATATCGACGGCATCTCCGAATTCATGAAGAATGTCCGCAGCAGCGAGAAGCTCATGCTGGGCGGCTCCCACGAGGTGGAGTTCCCTAAGGACGGCGGCTTCTTCTTCCACGACGAGTACCTCCCGATGCACGAGAACGGCATGTGTCTTATCGCCTTCGCCGGCGAGGAAGACATCCTGCACAAGACCTACTACTCGGTCGGCGGCGGTTTCATCGTCAAGCAGGAAGACTTTGCCACGCGCACAGACGCCAAGGTTGATATCCCCTTCCCGTACGCCAGCGCCGCAGAGATGCTCGAGCTATGCGAGAAGAACAACATGACCCTCCCGGAGCTAGGCCTTGCCAATGAGTTGGCACTTCGTTCCGAAGAAGAGGTCAACGAGCACCTGCGCAAGGTTCGCGATGTCATGTACACCGGCATCAAGCGCGGCTCCGCTACTGATGGCCCACTCCCAGGCTCCCTGCTTGTCCCCCGCCGCGCCGCTGCCCTCAGGCGCCGCCTGGAGCAGTCTGAACCGCACGATGGTCTGAACATCCTCAGCTGGGTCAATATGTTCGCACTGGCTATCTCTGAAGAGAATGCATCCTGCGGCCGCGTTGTCACCGCACCTACAAACGGCGCCTGCGGCGTTGTCCCGGCAGTACTAGCTTACTACGACAAGTTCGTTGAGCCCGTTACCACCGAGATGTTTGCTGATTACATCTTCGCCTGCAACCAGATTGCTTCCCTGTACAAGATGAACGCTTCCATCTCTGGCGCTGAGGTCGGCTGCCAGGGTGAGGTTGGTGTAGCGTGCTCCATGGCTGCTGGCGGTCTCGCCCAGCTCATGGGCGCTACCCCAGAGCAGGTTTGCATTGCAGCCGAGATTGGCATGGAGCACAAGCTAGGCCTGACCTGTGACCCAGTCCTTGGACAGGTTCAGGTACCCTGCATTGAGCGCAACGCTGTCGCTGCCGTTGACTCCATCACCAGCGCTCGCATGGCGCTGGAGCGCGAGAGCAAGCCATGCGTTTCTTTGGACGAAGTCATCTGGACCATGTATAAGACTGGTAAGGATATGAACGCCAAGTACAGGGAAACCTCACAAGGTGGCCTGGCCCTAGCAGTTCACCCGCCAGTTCCGGTGTGTGGATAGAGACCACCCTGTAAAGAAGCGATGAGCCGGGTGAGCACAGCGCTAAGCCGCTTGTGTTCATCCGGCTTTCTTGGCGCTACTCCCCCTTCCGCCTATTCGCTTCCGTGTGATATCTTCTCTATAACCTGACAGGAATTAAAGGACATGCTTCAGCTAATGAACTTCCCTAGCGGCAGTGCCTCCGAAGAAAATTTCCTCGAGCAGTACATTCCCCTCGTCGAATTCCTCGGTAAGGCAATGGGCCCAAACACCGAAATCGTACTCCACGATCTCGACGTTCCCGATAAATCCATCATGGCCATCGCCAACGGCCACATCTCCGGCCGGCAGCTAGGCGGCCCCGTGACCGACTTCGCACTGTGGTTTATGAAACAAGGCGATGCCGCAGCAATCCCCATGATGACCGGCTACCGCGCCGTCAATGCGGAAAGCAAGATTTGCCGCTCTTCAAGCTACTTCATCCGCGACGACTCCGGCCATATGCGCGGCATGCTGTGCATCAATGTTGATGTCTCCGAGTTGGTACACATTCGCGATGCTGCCGCCGCACTTATCGGCAACGCCGATGATCCCGCATTTGATAAGTCAAAGGCTTTTGGCGGCTACCCCGGCGCGGAGGAGCAGCCGCAGCGACCCATTGCGGTACCAGACCCGGTCCCAGTAGACGAGGCTGCAGAAGAGGAACCAAAGAAGGAAGAAGTCAGCGAATCTTTGCGCTCCAACGTGGAGCACCTTCTGGATTCCATGCTGGACTCTGCGATTTCCAACCAGAGCACGCCAGTTCCTCGCATGCAGCGCGAAGAGCGCCTCGAGGTGGTTTCTGACCTCGAGGATGCAGGATTTTTCCTCCTTAAAGGAGGAATCGCCGCGGCAGCGACGCGCCTAGGCGTATCTGAACCGACTATCTACCGCTACCTCGTCCAGGTGCGTGGATAGTAGTTCCACATTCCTAGCTATTCGCAGCTCGTAACCGTTCCCCGTGGTACCTCTCCCCCGAAAAGGTGGAGTTGTACCACGGGGAACAACTGTTTTTAATATTTCTCTCCGCACCGGGAACTAAATCGCTTAAGACTCCGTTGTACTTTGTGAAACCGGCGACAAATTCAGGAGGCTTCACTATGACGAAGACATCTGCCACCACCGCCAAGGGCACTTCAAGTGCCACTACTGATGAAGAACAGGAAGTAGACCGCGGATCTCGCCGCAACCAAACCAACGATAATCCTTCAGCCGACCTCGTCCGCGTTTATCTCAACGGCATCGGCAAGACCGCACTGCTCAGCGCGGAAGATGAGGTAGAACTCGCTCAGGCCATCGAGGTTGGACTGTACGCGGAGTACAAGCTCAATAACGCAGAAAAGCTCACCCGCGCAGAAAAGCGCGACCTTAAGATCCTCGCCCGCGAAGGCAAGAAGGCACGCTCCCACCTGCTCGAAGCCAACCTGCGCCTCGTCGTCTCGCTGGCAAAGCGCTACACCGGCCGCGGTATGCCACTGCTGGATCTCATCCAAGAGGGCAACCTAGGCCTTATCCGCGCAATGGAGAAGTTCGATTACGCCAAGGGCTTCAAGTTCTCCACTTATGCCACTTGGTGGATCCGTCAGGCGATTACCCGCGGCATGGCTGACCAGTCCCGCACCATTCGCCTCCCAGTCCACTTGGTTGAGCAGGTTAACAAGCTTTCCCGCATTAAGCGCGAGATGTATCAATCCTTGGGCCGCGAAGCTACTAACGAGGAACTTTCGGAAGAATCCGGTATTGACGAGAACAAGATTGAAATGCTGCTGCGCCAGTCACGCGATCCGGTCTCTCTCGATATGCCGGTAGGCACCGATGAAGAAGCTCCTTTGGGCGATTTCATTGAAGATGCAGAAGCTACCGATGCTGAAACTGCGGTCGTCGCATCTATGCGCCACTCTGATATCCGCGGCGTGATTGACACCTTGGAAAAGCGCGAGCAGGATGTCATCCGCCTGCGTTATGGCCTCGATGATGGTGTTCCGCGCACCTTGGATCAGATTGGTCGCCGCTTCGGTCTTTCGCGCGAGCGTGTACGCCAGATTGAGCGCGAAGTTATGGCAAAGCTGCGCGATGGCAATCGCGCCGATCGCCTGCGCGAGTACGCTTTGTAATCCACGCCTACCGCATTCGGCAACTCATCCTCTCCCCGGGCCCATTTGGCAACGTACCGCCATGGGCTCGGGGTTTGGCGTTGATAAGGCATCGGCTTGGTTCTTAGCGGCGAGCCAAGCCTCGGGTAGGCTAATCTGGACTGCAGAGTCTAGAAAGCGCTTTCCCGTTCTTGGGCGGGACAATAGCCGCGTAACCGTATTCACACAGAAAGGTATGCCCACGTGAGGGACCTAGTTGATACAACGGAGATGTATCTGCGGACCATCTACGAGCTAGAGGAAGAAGGCATCACTCCCCTGCGCGCCCGCATTGCGGAGCGTTTGGAGCAGTCCGGGCCAACGGTTTCTCAGACCGTGGCTCGCATGGAGCGCGATGGCCTTTTGCACGTGCGCACCGACCGCAGTTTGGATCTCACGGACAAGGGCCGCGACTTAGCAACCGCAGTCATGCGCAAGCACCGTTTGGCAGAGCGTTTGCTTACCGACGTCCTGGGGCTCGACATTGCCAAGGTCCACGACGAGGCCTGCCGGTGGGAGCATGTGATGAGCGAAGAGGTGGAAAAGCGCATGGTCGCTGTTCTCGATGATCCGACGCGGTCGCCCTTTGGCAATCCTATTCCGGCGCTATCTGCACTTGGCTTCGATGTTCCACAGCCGGATCAGGGCACCCGCGCGGTCGATCTCCCCAATGGCGAGCAGGTCTCTGCGACCGTCATCCAGGTCAATGAAATCCTGCAGGTTGATGATGGCACCTTCCAAGAACTCACCGATGCTGGAATCCGAGTGGGCGCCAAGGTGTCTGTGGTCAATAACAGCGGCACGATTACACTGTCGACACCGGAAGGCAGAAGCGTCGTGCTTTCCGACGATTTGGCGCACGCAGTGCGCGTGGAGGTATAACCCATGAAGCTTCTCGTCACAGGTGGCGCGGGCTATGTAGGCAGCGTTTGCGCTGCTGTATTGGTCGAACAGGGCCATGACGTAACCATTATTGATAATTTCTCCACCGGCAATCGCGAGGCCGTTCCGGAAGCCGCCCGCGTCATCGAGGGCGACGTCGCGGACAAGGCTGCCGATGTCCTGAGCGAAGGTGGCTTCGAAGGCGTCATTCACTTCGCTGCGCGCTCCTTGGTGGGCGAATCCGTGGAAAAACCAGATGAGTACTGGCAGCACAACGTCGTTACTACCCTGACGCTGCTTAATGCCATGCGGGATAACGACATCAAAAACCTCGTCTTTTCCTCCACCGCTGCAACCTACGGTGAGCCCGACCAGGTCCCGATTACGGAAGACATGCCAACCCAGCCCACCAATCCGTATGGTGCGACCAAGCTGGCCATCGACTACATGATCACGTCCTTTGCCCACGCCTACGGCCTAGGCGCTACCTCGCTGCGCTATTTCAATGTGGCTGGCGCCTACGGAAATATTGGCGAAAACCGCGAGGTAGAAACCCACCTCATCCCCATCGTGTTGCAGGTTGCTTTGGGCCACCGGGATAAGATTTTCATGTTCGGTGATGACTGGGATACCGCAGACGGCACCCCAGTGCGTGACTACATCCATATCCGCGATCTAGCCGACGCCCACGTGCTTGCCCTCGAGTCCAATGAACCTGGCACCCACCGCATTTACAACTTGGGTTCTGGCGATGGTTACTCCGTCAAGCAGGTCATCGAGATGTGTCGCAAGGTCACCGGCCACGATATTCCGGCTGAGGTGGCCCCGCGCCGCGCGGGCGACCCAGCTACGCTCATCGCTTCCTCTGAGAAGATTCAGCAGGAGCTCGGGTGGAATCCCACCCGTACGGACCTGGAAACCATCGTCACCGACGCGTGGAACTTCACCCGACAGCTTGGCGATAAGGCACATTCGGCAAAGCGGTCCTAGACGCCGCGCGTGTTAGGCGGGGCTGTCGACGCGGAGCCCCGCCGCTTCGCGGGCTAGCTCGCAACCATGGCATAGGCTGGAGACCAACCGCTTTCCCATGCCGCTGCGATATCCCTGCGCTATGAGGCGCCCCAAATTGTGATGGGGCGCCTCTTCTACTACTACGGAAAGCGCCGGACCGGCATAAATTCCGAATTCGTGAGACACCTGGCTAGCAGCATACAAAGCTAGGGCGTTATAGCGAATAGACCCCTGGAATGTACGCGCTACCGCCAATAACAGGTCTCCTGCTTCCTGCGGCGCGGAGACGAGCTCCGTAATGACTAGGTCGCGGGTCCAGGTGGTAGACATCCACATGGCTGCCACACACAACAATTCTTCATTTTCTAGGGTTTCCTCCAGCGATTCGACCTCGCTGAGCACATAGCGCACATCGGCAATGAGGTGCTTGACCACCTGCACTGGTTCTGTCGTGCCGTACCCGTGCCCGGCGCGCAATTGGCGGGCAATCTCTTCGGCGCATCGCTCCATGGCCCTAATCTCTTCTTCCCCAAAGTATGGGTTCGGGTCCTTAAAGCGCTGGACCAAGTCATGACGGCTAAGTTCCGGAAGCATGCCATTATTCACGCAGGCGCGCATCGTGTGGCTCGTCGAGATGGCGGGTATGGTTCCTTCCATCCAATTCTGGAGCGGGCCCTCGCCGCTTTCTGTGGCGTGGCCAAAGATGAGGTCATAGGAGGTACCGGTGGATAGTTCTTCGGCCAGCCAGCAGGCATCGATGCCCATACCTGTTCGGTCGTGGAAATGGTAAAGAGACTGCAGAATATCCCAGAGCTCTCCTTCCTCGCGCTGAGAGAGGACGAAGCAGAAAATGATTTCGGGATTTCCGCAATGAAACGCCTCCATCACCTCGTGCAGGGCACCAGGCACATCGTACAGATCGAGGCGGGCTACTGGCCCAATGCTGTATCCGCGTGGGCTGGGCTGGATGGAGATGAGGATGACTGATTCAGTGGGAAAGAATCCGAGGATTCCTGGGATATTGGCGAGGATATCGCCGGGCGTACGGATGGGCTGAGTTGGTGTTGTGATGTCCATGGCCCCAGCTTCAACCATGCGCGCAACTCTGCATAGGCCACCAGGGGCTAGGTGGTGGGGATCTGTGGATAGGTGGGGTGAAGGGGGCGTCGGCAAGCGGCTTTCCACACCCCGCCCGGGATTGCGCTGGCAATGCGCAGCGGTTTGGGGCACAATTGTTTATTTAACCTCGCAGTGCGCGCGGGAATAGTAAGCACGCACGCGGCGTTGGGGTAGGTAAGAAAGCAAGGAGGTAACACAACATGCACGAAGAAGATCGCCGCATGTATGAGCTGGAATATCCGGCTCCGGTGATTAGGGATGATTCCGGTGACGGACAAGGCCCCACCATGATTGTTGCCATGCACGGCTATGCTGACGCTGGCCAGGCCATTGAGGCAAGTGCTGACCACCTGAAAGCCGCCTTGGAAGGCCGTCAGCTGGCGTCGTTTAATTCTGATGAGCTGATTGATTACCGCTCGCGCCGCCCGGCTGTCACGATTGATAAGGATCGGGCGCTGGAAATCGAATCCATGGATCTTGGTATTAAGGTCCTGCGCGATAATTCCGGCAAAACCTTCCTACTACTGTCTGGCCCTGAACCAGACATGCGCTGGGGGGCGTTTACTACCGCCGTAGTGAAGCTGGTGGAAAAGTTCAATATTGAAGACACCATCATGCTCTATGCCGCGCCGATGCCAGTGCCGCATACCCGCCCCACGGTGGTCACGGCCCATGGCACCTCCTCCCGCTTGACTGAGCACATGCTCTCGATGGATTCCACCATGATGGTGCCAGGCTCCGCCGCACTGTATCTGGAAAAGGCTCTGGCGGATAAGCACCGCACGGTGGCTGGATATACCGTCCACGTGCCGCATTATCTGGCAGCTTCGCCTTATCCGCAGGCCACGTTCCAGTTGCTAGATTCGGTGGCTCGGGCGGCACGCCTCAATATTCCTTTGGGCAGCATTGAGGCCGATATTTCTCGCGTGGAAAACCAGCTGGAGGAGCAAGTTGGTGGCTCGGATGAGATTGAAGGCGTAGTCCAACAACTCGAGCAGCAGTATGACGCTTATATGGAGCGCTACCGCAAGGAGCATCCGCAGGCGATCATGCCTGGCGAGGAGCCCATGCCTACCGGTGAGGAAATCAGCGAGGAGTTCCAGGCATTTTTGGCTTCCTTGGATGAAGAAGAAAGCCAGCAGATCATCAATACAGAGATCGATGACCGCGAAGATTCCGCCGAGGAGGAAGGCCCGCAGTCCGATGATGGCAAGGACGGCCCTGATTCTGCTTCGGGCGAGGGCGACTTAGGCGACGATATCTAACTAACCCGCCCCCATCGCCGCTAAGGTGGTGGGGGTGAACTTGTCTCAGCTGTTGCCAGATTTAACGGAAGTACCCGAGTCCCTCGTAGACGAGGCAATTTGGGATACCTTTACCTCGTGGACTACCGGCCGGGGTATCAATTTGTACCCAGCGCAAGAAGAAGCCTCGCTCGGCATTTTGGCCGGCGATAATGTTATCCTCGCTACCCCTACGGGCTCGGGTAAGTCCATGGTGGCTAATGCTGCACACTTCATCGCCCTAGCTCGTGGCCAGCGCAGTTTCTATACCGCGCCGATTAAGGCCCTTGTGAGCGAGAAGTTCTTTGCCCTGTGCGATATCTTCGGCGCCGAAAATGTGGGCATGATGACTGGCGACGCCACCGTTAATGGCAATGCCCCCATCATCGCCGCCACCGCCGAGATTGTGGCCAATATTGCGCTGCGCGATGGCGCCGAGGCCAATATCGACCAGGTAGTGATGGACGAGTTCCACTACTACTCCGAGCCGGACCGCGGTTGGGCCTGGCAGGTGCCGCTGCTGGAGTTGTCCAAGGCGCAGTTCCTCCTCATGTCCGCCACTTTGGGCGATACTCACTGGCTAGAAGAGGATCTCACCCGCCGCACCGGCCGCGCCACCAACCTCGTCGCCGGCACCACGCGTCCCGTCCCGCTGGATTTCTCCTATGTCTTTAGCGCGGTACACGAGACCATCGAGGAGCTCTTGGCCGATAAGAAGGCGCCTATCTACGTGGTGCACTTCTCGCAGCGTGAAGCGGCCGAGCGCGCCCAGGCGCTCACCTCGCTTTCGGGGATCATCACTAAGGATGAAAAGGAAGCCATTGCCCAGGAAATCGGTGGTTTCCGCTTCACCACTGCCTTTGGCAAGGATTTGTCCAAGCTCTTGCGAAAGGGCATCGGCATCCACCACGCGGGAATGCTGCCCAAATACCGCCGTCTAGTAGAGCGCTTGGCACAAAAGGGCCTGCTTAAGGTCATTTGCGGCACCGATACCTTGGGTGTGGGCATTAACGTACCCATCCGCACCGTGCTGATGACCGGGCTTGCCAAGTTCGACGGCCAGCGCCAACGCATCCTCAAGTCGCGCGAATTCCACCAGATTGCCGGCCGCGCCGGCCGCGCCGGCTATGACACCGAGGGCACTGTGGTGGTCGAGGCCCCCGAGCACGAGATTGAAAATGCTAAGGAGCGCCGCCGCATCGGCGACGACCCCAAGCGCTTGAAGAAGCTGAAGAAGAAGTCCGCTCGCGAAGGCGAGGTGTCCTGGTCCGAGAAGACCTTCGCGCGTCTTACTGAGGCGGAACCGGAACAGCTTACCTCTCAGTTCCGCGTTTCTAATTCCATGCTGCTCAACGTCTTAGCGCGCCATGGCAATGGCTATGAGCACATGCGCCACCTGCTGCGGGACAATCACGATAACCGCAGCAAGCAGAATAAGGACATCCTCACCGCCCTCGATCTCTTCCGCGGGCTGGTGGATTCCGGCGTGGTACAAAAATCCACCAAGGGATTGGATATCTACGGCCGTCCCTACCATTTGGTACGAGAGCTGCCGCGTGACTTTGCGCTCAACCAGCCACTGGGTCCATTCGCGCTGGCGGCGCTCTCGCTGCTGGATCCGGAGGCGGAGACTTATAACCTGGACGTCATTTCCGTGTTCGAGGCCATTCTGGATGACCCGCGCCAGGTGCTCATCGCCCAGCAGAAGCAGCGCCGCGGCGAAGAAATTGCCGCGCTGAAAGCGGACGGTGTGGACTACACCGACCGCATGAATATCGTAGAAGACATCACCTGGCCGAAGCCGCTCGAAGAGCTATTGGAGCAGGCCTACGATACTTTCGCTGAGACCAATGCGTGGGTCAAGGAGTTTGAGCTGCGGCCCAAGTCCGTGGTGCGCGACATGCTCGAGAACGCCATGACCTTCTCCGACCTGGTCGCAACCTACGGCTTGGCCCGCTCCGAGGGCGTGATTTTGCGCTACCTGACCGACGCCTGGCGTACCCTGAAGCAATCCATTCCCGATGAGTACAACACTCCGGAGCTCGAGGACATCGTTGTCTGGCTGGGAGAGCTTATCCGCCAGGTGGATTCCTCGCTTGTCGACGAATGGGCGCAAATGGCCGGCGAAGACTCCCCCATCGACCAAGACACGGTGGACCGCGAGCTGGCCTTTGGCGTGAAGGACCCCACCGCGCTCACGGCCAACCGCCGCGCCTTTACCATCATGGTGCGCAACTACATGTTCCGCTTGGTACAACTCTTTGCTTTGGAAAAGGAAGACCGCTTGGCAGAGCTGCTTGATTACTTGGACGAGGTGCCAGACTTCGGCGCTATCCTAGATGATTACTTCGATGAATATGATGACATCGATTCCGGCCCCGAGGCCCGTGGCCCGGAGTTTTTCCGCCTAGGCGATACTGACTCGCGTGCGTGGTCCGTGCGCCAGATCATCAAGGACCCAGACGGCGACCACGCCTACCAGTTCGTCGCTACGGTAGATCTCGATGCCTCCGATGAAGCCGGCGAAGTCCGTCTGTCGGACCTGCACGTGGAGTACTAGCCAGCGAAAACGACAAAGCCGCCCTGGTTGCCGCGCCCCGGAATAAGAGGGGGACGTCGGCAAGCGCGAGGGCGGCTATCGGCCGGCTATTTTAACGTGCGGCCTCGATCTGGACAGCCTGTGCCACAGCCTGGACAACAGCCGCTACCTTGACGGCCTCCCAGACCTGCTCCTTGCTCAGGCCAGCCTCGTTGAGCTCGTGCGCGTGGGCACCCAGGCAGTGCTCGCAGCCATTGATGGCGGAAACTGCGGTATTCCACAGCTCGAAGTTGGCCTTGTCCACGCCCGGCTTGGAGATGATGTTCATGCGCAGGCCGAACTTAACCTGTGCGTAGTCATCGCCCAACCAGCCCTTGGCACGGTAGGCAACATTGTTCATAGCCATAACGGTGGCTGCGCCGTAGGCTGCCTCGATAGCTTCCTCGGAGAGGTGCTCCTTTGCTTCTTCCGCAATCTCAGACAGCACGGTGTCATTGCGGGTTGCAGCAGCCGATGCCAGCAGGCAGCCCCAAAGCTGCTCCTCATTGAGGTCCTTGGAACGAGTCAGGGCGCCCAGGTTGAGCTTCTGGTCCTTGGCGTACTCCGGCAGGGAAGACTTCAGATTATCAATAGACATAGCTTTTCTCCTTTGAGGTTTTGATAGGAATTTACTGCGTCGGATTTAAAAGGAAACCCCGCCACGAAAGCGGGGTGAACCTGCATCTCAGTGAGATTTAGAGCGCGGACTGAACGACGTCCATCTTGTTGATGTTCTTGGTTGGGTCGTTCTTCTCCCAGTTACAAGCGCAGACCTCTTCGGACTGCAGGGCGTCGAGCACGCGCAGAACCTCGTCTACGTTACGGCCGACAGCATCCGGGGTGACGGATACGAACTGGATAACGCCATCCGGGTCGATGATGAAGGTGGCACGGTCAGCAACACCATCAGCGTTCTCTACGCCCAGTGCACGGATGAGGTCGTGGCGCACGTCGGAGAACATCGGGAAAGGAACTTCCTTCAGCTCTGGGTGGGTTGCACGCCAGTTGAAGTGAGCGAACTCGTTATCGGTGGAGCCGCCGAGGATCTGGGTATCGCGGTCCTGGAATTCCTCGTCCAGCTTGCCAAAGGCAGCGATCTCGGTCGGGCAGACGAAGGTGAAGTCCTTCGGGTAGAAGAAGACGACCTTCCACTTGCCCTCGTACTTGTCCAGGGATACCTGCTCGAAGTAGTCCTCCGGCTGGTTGGCGTTGACGTCGTGCAGGTCGCCACCGGTCAGGGCGGTGAGGTTGAACTCTGGGAACTTTTCGCCGACGGTCAAAATAGGCATAGTCTTCAACTCCTTTAGCAAAGGCTTTTCCTCTAAGTTTCCTGCCGCTTTGTGTACAAGCAGCGGGGCCGGACCGTGTCCGGCCCAACACGATCAGTTATACCATCTTTTCCGTTCGCGTCAATAGCAAATCCTATAGGTAAGTGTTAGAGTGATAGGCATGCATAATAAAGAGTATCGCCCTACACTTGCTCAGCTGCGTACCTTTGTCACCGTGGCGGAAAACAAGCACTTTGGTACCGCAGCCGCCAAACTCGAAATTTCCCAGCCCTCCCTCTCCCAGGGCCTCGTTGCTCTCGAACAGGGCTTGGGTTTGCAGCTCATCGAGCGCTCTACCCGCAAGGTCATCGTCACCTCGGCCGGTGAGACCCTCCTCCCCTATGCCAAGGCCACTCTTGAGGCCGCCGATACCTTCCTCGCCCATGCCCGCGGCGCCAACGGCACCCTTGCCGGCCCGCTGACCATCGGCGTTATCCCCACCATTGCCCCCTACATCCTTCCCGATCTGCTCTCCATGCTTGCAGAGGCCTACCCGGACCTCGAGCCACGCTTCGTCGAGGAGCAAACCCAGCACCTCATCACTCGCCTGCGCAATGGCAACTTGGATCTTGCCATCATGGCCCTTCCATCCGAGGCCACCGGCATGGTCGATAGCCCGCTCTACACGGAGAAATTCTCCATTGTCTGCCCGCCCGATCACCCCATCGCCGGCCGCGAGGATGTCGAGCTTGCGGAACTCAAGGACCTAGATTTGCTACTGCTTGACGACGGCCACTGCTTGCGCGACCAAGTAGTCGACCTCTGTCGCCATGCCAATATCAACCCAGCCGAGGCCACCAATTCCGTCACCCGCGCCTCTTCCCTGACCACCATCATGCAGCTGGTCATGGGCAGCCTGGGCTGCACCCTCGTTCCCGAATCCGCACTGGCCACCGAGTGCCATGGCAAGGACGTCGCGATCGCCCACTTTGCCTCCGATGTCACCGCCGAACGCGAGGTCGGCCTCGTGTTCCGTTCCTCTGCCGCCCGCGCCGAGGAATTCCGCGAATTCGGCACGCTCATCACCTCCGCCTATAACAAGGCGATTGAGCGCTCCCGGCAGTAGTCTCACCCGGCGGCCCCACGGGGCGTCGCCAAGCATGCCAAAGGCCACCGCCCCTGAGAGGAACGGTGGCCTTTAACTATGGTGCGCTAGGCCTGTGGGAAGGTGTTGCGCCCCGCGCACTGGCGGAACATATGCGCCTGTGCCAGAAGCGTAACCGGATAAGCCACGATGAGGCCGATGCCCAAAAGCAAAAAGCCGGCAACAATGATGAAAAAGTTCAAAATTGCCAGCAGCAACATTTGGCCGTAGTTATTCTTACCTGCCTGAAAGCCTTTCTTCACGGCCTCACCAACGCTATCGCCATCGGCCGCGAACCATTGCATCAGCGAGAAGAATGGTTGGATAAAGAAGCTAATCAGCGAAATCACGGCCAAGACGCCGAGCATGCCCATGACGGCGGCGAACGCTTCTTCATCGGAAAGCTGCTCGGCATTGCCGGCCAGCCCCTCCGCAGAACCGCGCACAGCGACGAAAGAAATCAGTCCCGCCACAACACCGATGACGACCATAATGACTAGTGGCTGCCACCAGCGCACATTCTTAAACAGGTAGCCCCACCCGGTGCGAGAATCATCAATCTGGAAAAGCGCCAGGCGCATAAGCGCCAGAGTTAGCACGATGCCAATCACCCAGGAAATGATTTGCATGATCGTGGAACTAGCAGTGAGATCACCGTCGGCACTCGCCGTCGCAGCGCCTACTCCGCCAGAAATGGCGAAAAAGACCACGCCGAGGAAGCCTGCAAGCAACGTTCCCAAAATCCACAGCTTCCAGTTGCTAAAGATAGCCCGAAAAGCCCAAGAAACGGCATCTATGGCCGAAACCCTTCCGGTGTGCTGAGGTTGGCCCGCGTGGTAGCCGGCATAGCCTTGGGCGTTGCCTTCGTGGGCGCCACCATACGATGGAAGCTGGCCGTAGTCCGGCCGATCCTCGGGATGGTTGGTCGGCTCATAGCGAGGAAAATCGTCATTTCCACCCGAATACGGGTTCGTCATAGGCGGTGCTCCTCCTTCAGGAATGCACATAGAAAAATGGATAAGTATTTTAACTTTAACAACTTTTTCCTCATTTCAGGTGGACGGGTAAACTCGTTGCCTAGTCATGACTAAGAACGAATCCCCTTCTCGCGAGGACCTCTTCGCCGCACTCGAAAATGTCTCTTTGGCCGAGGCCCGCTCCTTCCGTCGCCGCCTCAAGAAGGCTCGCGCCCCTAAAGCGCTGCAAGAAATCGGCGCTGAAATCCATGCCGCGGCCGATCGCGTCGCGCTTACCGACGCCGCCGTTCCCACCATCACCTACCCCGACGCCCTCCCCGTCACCGCCCGCAAGGACGATATCGCCGAGGCCATTCGGGACAACCAGGTCGTTATCATCGCTGGTGAGACCGGTTCCGGTAAGACCACCCAGATCCCAAAGATCTGCCTCGAGCTGGGCCGCGGCCGGCGCGGATTCATCGGCCATACCCAGCCGCGCCGTATTGCAGCGCGCACCGTGGCCGAACGCATCGCCTCGGAATTGGACCAGAAAATCGGGGAGTCCGTTGGCTACGCCATCCGCTTTGACGATCGCGTGTCTGAGACCACCGCCGTCAAGCTGATGACCGACGGCATCCTGCTCGCCGAGATGCAGCGCGACCGCTTTCTCAATAAGTACGACACCATCATCATCGACGAGGCCCACGAACGCTCGCTCAATATCGACTTCCTCTTGGGCTACTTGAAGCGCCTATTACCTAAGCGCCCAGACCTCAAGGTGATCATCACCTCCGCAACCATTGACCCAGAAAGCTTTGCCGCCCACTTTGCCGACGCCGACGGCAACCCCGCCCCCATTATCGAGGTCTCCGGACGCACCTACCCCGTAGAAATCCGCTACCGGCCACTCGAGTTCGAGGCCGGCGGAAAAGTAGTGGACCAAGATCCGCTCGACGGCTTGACCGAGTCCATCGAAGAGCTCATGCGTGAAGGCGACGGCGATATCCTCTGCTTCTTCCCTGGTGAGCGAGATATCCGCGATGCCATGGAGGCCATCGAAGGCAAGAAGTGGAAAAACGTCGAGGTCACTCCCCTCTTTGGCCGCTTGTCCAACCAAGAGCAGCACCGCGTGTTTAGCGAGCACCGCGGCCGCCGCATCGTCTTGGCCACCAATATCGCCGAAACCTCGCTTACCGTGCCCGGCATCCGCTATGTCGTCGATACCGGCACCGCCCGTATCTCGCGGTATTCCACGCGCACCAAGGTCCAGCGGTTGCCTATCGAGCCCATCTCGCAGGCTTCAGCCAACCAGCGCTCCGGCCGCTGCGGCCGCGTTGCCGACGGCATCGCCATCCGCCTGTACAGCGAACAGGATTTTGAAAGCCGTCCTGAATTCACCGATCCGGAAATCCTGCGCACCAACCTCGCGAGTGTCATCCTGCAGATGGTTTCGCTCAAGCTCGGTGATATCGAAAAATTCCCCTTCATCCAACCTCCCGAGCACAAGGCCATCCGCGATGGTCTCACACTCCTCCACGAGCTCGGCGCCCTCCACGACAAGCAGGACAAGCCCTCGCTCACCACCATCGGCCGCGATCTTGCCCGCATCCCGCTGGACCCGCGCATGGCTCGCATGCTCATTGAAGCCAATACCAACGGCTGCCTCGATGATGTCATGGTCATCGTTGCCGCCATGACCATCCAAGATGTGCGCGAGCGCCCACTCGAATTCCAAGCCCAGGCCGACCAAGCCCACGCCCGCTTCAAGGACAAGACCTCAGATTTCTTGTCCATGCTCAAGCTGTGGGATTACATCAAGCAAACCCGCAATGAACAATCCGGCAATAAGTTCCGCAAGCGCATGAAACAGGAGTTCCTGCACTACATGCGCATCCGGGAGTGGTTTGACTTGGTGCGCCAGCTCAAGGACGTCGCCAAGCAGCTGGGCTGGACCTACCAGGAAGGCACCGAGCGCCGCTCCGATGACATCCACATGTCCCTCCTTTCAGGCCTGCTATCCAATATCGGCGCCCGCGATGGCAATTCCAAGGAGTTCCAAGGCGCGCGCAACACCCGCTTCCTGGTATTCCCCGGCTCCGCTTTGGCCAAAAAGCCGCCGGAATTCCTCATGGCCGCCGAGCTGGTGGAAACTTCCCGCCTCTGGGCGCGCGATGTCGCCGCCATCGATCCTGCCTGGGTAGAAAAGCTCGGTGCAGACCTGCTCAAGCACAACTACTCCGAGCCCACCTGGTCTCGCAAGCGCGCCGCCGCCATCGCGCACCAAAAATCCACGCTCTACGGCGTGCCCATCGTGGCCGACCGCACCGTGCCCTACCACCGCGTCGATCCCGCCGCTGCCCGCGATATGTTCATCCGCAACGCCCTTATCGCCGGCGACTGGAACACCCACCACGCCTTCTTCAAGGCCAACGCCCAAGCGCTTGACGACGCCGCCGCATACGAAGAAAAGGCCCGCCGCCGCGGCCTCATTGTGGACGAAGACACGCTCTTCGATTTCTATGACCAGCGCATTCCGGCAAAGGTAACCACCGGCCGCCACTTTGACTCGTGGTGGAAAAAGGAGCGCCGCCGCACCCCGGACCTGCTGGATTTCGATCCCGCTAAGCTCATCGATGACTCCCACGAGGTCACCGAGGAATCCTTCCCCGACCACTGGCGCAAGGGTTCTATCGATTACGAACTGACCTACAAGTTCGAGCCCGGCGATCCTCTCGACGGCGTTACCGTAATGGTTCCCATTCCTATGCTCGCCGGTTTGGATACCGAAGGCTTCGATTGGCTCGTTCCGGGTCTGCGTCTCGAGCTCGTCACCGAGCTCATCCGCAGCCTGCCCAAGGCCCTGCGCCGCACTGTCGTACCCGCGCCCGAATTTGCCGAGCGCGCCATCGACCGCCTCATCCCTTATGAAGGCTCCATCACGCAGCAGCTTGCCGACGTCCTCCGCGAACTCGGCGGTCAAGGAATCAACGCCACCGACTTCCAGGCCAGCAAGCTACCCGCCCACCTGCGGATGAACTACGGGGCCATCGATAAGCGCGGCAACATCGTCGACTCCGACCGCGACCTCGCGGCGCTCGTCCGACGTCAGGCCGGACACATCAAGTCCTCCGTATCCCGCGTCTCGCGCACCTCCGAGTCCACCGCCGTCAGCGAATGGACTGACGACACCCTCGGCACCATCGACGACACTGTTACGACCACCGTCGACGGCCACGAAGTCACCGCCTACCCCGCCCTAGTCGCTACCAAGGACGGCGTCGAACTCAAGGTCCATCCCACCAAGGCCGCCGCAGATGCCGCCATGGTCACGACCACTCTTACACTCCTCATGCGTGAGATATCCGTCAACGCCTCCCAGATGGTCAAGGGCCTGCCGTTGCAACAACGCGTAGCCGTCGATTCCTATCCGCACGGCGGCGCCGACGGCCTTGTGAATGACGCCCGCGTCGCCGCCATCCGCGACCTGATGCTCGAAGCCGGCGGGCCCGTCCGCACCCCCGCGGCGTTCCAGAAGCTTAAAGACACCGTTAAACCCCAGGTCCCAGGACGCGTACGCCAGGCCGTGGTAGCTATTGCCCCAGGACTCGCCGAGTACTCCAACCTGCGAGCGGAACTCGCTCATTGGGACGGTCCAGCAATCGATGACATGCGCGCACAATTGGACTTCCTCCTCCCCCGAAATGCCATCACTGTCCACGGCATGTCCCACCTGCGCCATCTCCCGCGATATATCCAAGCTATGCGCATTCGCCTAGAGGATATGAACCTTGACCCGGACCGCGATGCAGACCGCCAAGCCGAGGTAGATAACGCCAAGGCCTACCTATCCAACCGCCTTCGCAACCTCCCGGCCGGCCGCGAAAAGACCCGCGAGGTCAAGGACGTGCGCTGGATGATTGAAGAACTTCGAGTATCTCTTTTCGCCCAGCGCCTTGGCACAGCCCACGCTGTTTCACTCCGCCGTATCCAAAAGGCGGTGGACAAACTGCGCTAAAAGTCCTCGCGATCGCGCCTTCGCATCAGGCGAATCTCGGATTCAAAGTCATCTGCGCTTTCAAAGGATTTATATACAGAGGCGAAGCGCAGATAGGCCACTTCATCAAGGTCCCGCAGTGGTTCTAGGATGGCCAAGCCAATCTCGTTCGCGTTGACCTGCGAGGAGCCATGACTGCGCACGGTCTCCTCCACTTCTTGCGCCAGTTTCTTCAGGGCATCGTCGCTGACATCTCGCCCCTGGCAGGCACGGCGCACACCGCGAATCAATTTATCTCTACTGAAGGGCTCGGCCAGACCGTTTCTCTTCACGACAAGCAGCACGGCCTTTTCAACCGTGGTAAAGCGCCCCTTGCACGAAGCGCACTCGCGCCGGCGACGAATCGACGCTCCAGCATCGACCACACGCGAGTCAATGACGCGGGATTGCTCATTATGACAAAAGGGGCAATACACAGTGGTCCTTTCACTGACGTTGGTACGCCAGTAGTTTACTCATCTTCAATTCCGTGCGGCCACCGGGCTTCACCCCGCTGTATCCCCTAGTGCGCTACTGCAGCCTCAACCTGCTGCACGCCAGAAGCCGGGGGTTGAGGGGCACTATCTCCTTCAGCACCCGCTAGTCCCCCTAGCAATGTGCCCACAAAGACCGCGACACCAAACACTGCGCCCAATGCGTAGTTACCTGTGTTCGACTCACCCACACTGTTTCGGACCCTATTCGATCTGTTCCCAGAGCCTCCGACCGACACACGGTTCGAACGATAGGTCGTGCGATCTTCCACACGTAGAGTTCGAACATACCGAGAGTTTGTAGCACCGCGGGCCGCAGAACCGTAGCCGCGATCCACATCCCACACGGACGCAGAAGGCACCACTACAGGTTCGGCAGCGTTGCGAGTTACCAGGTTATTGCGAGAATTGATCAGCAGAGACATGAGTTTCCTTTCGACGACTGAACACACCGTAGGTGCCCCGAACGACACACACTGGCACCCAGTCGCCACAATGTTCGATTTAGTTGGTACGTTCGATTTATAGCATCGCTTCGAATACTTGTCCACCCCAACGCTCAAATCTCGAACATCTGTACTTTTCGTGCTACAAATGACGTGGGGCCATTTTCAACGCCGCCAGCCAACAAACCACTGATAAAGCCACCCAATCCCCTAGGAGCCAGCAATGGGCCGCAAGCCAAAGAAGACCACCGAGAAGACCGACTACGCTTCCCTGTCTGACCGCCAGCGACGCATTCTCAACGTCATTAGTGACGCCGTTATGTTGCGTGGCTACCCACCAAGCATTCGCGAAATTGGTGACGCAGCAGGCCTGCAGTCCACATCATCGGTTGCCTACCAGCTAAAGCAATTGGAAGAAAAGGGCTTCTTGCGTCGTGACCCAAATAAGCCGCGAGCCGTAGATGTTCGACACCTAAATACCGACGATGGCGCCAAGAAGCCGGGCCGCAAACCGGCTAAGCCTGAACAGCAGGTTCCCGCAGAGGCAGGTGCTGTTTCCTACATTCCTGTGGTTGGCCGAATCGCAGCGGGTGCGCCCATTACCGCGGAAGAAAACGTAGACACTTACTTCCCGATGCCCGATGAGGTAGTCGGTGGCGGCGACCTTTATATGCTGCAAGTGGTCGGCGACTCGATGCAGGATGCCGGCATTCTTGACGGCGACTGGGTAATCATTCGCTCCCAGTCAGTTGCAGAAGAAGGCGAGTTCGTTGCAGCGCTGCTCGATGGTGCTGAAGCTACCGTTAAGGAATTCCACCGCGATTCCTCTGGCGTATGGCTGCTCCCCCACAATGATGCCTACGCTCCCATCAACGGCGATGATGCGGAGATCATGGGCAAGGTTGTATCGGTATTCCGTAAGCTTTAGTCACCTGCCTAACACAGATTCTATAGCCCCGCGAGGTCCTCGATTGGCCCTTGCGGGGTCTATCTATGTGCACGCCTCTTTGACGCGGCCTGCGTCCCAGCCACCCCCATTTTCGCTCTATTTCGGACCCGGACACCTATAGAGACGAAAATCCCACTTTCCCACTTTGGCCGATAACCAGGTATTTCAGGGTGCTAGATATCGGATGCAGCTGTGCAAATTTTTGCTTCAGTCCGTTTATTCCCGATTTTTGAGACAATGGACTAAGCAAAACAACATCGCCGGATTTTTACTTCCGCAGAACGTGGCAATGTTTACCCCCACCCCATGATGCGATGTCTCTAGATTCAAGGAGGAATCATGTACGCAGAAGAGCGGCGTCGCCAAATTGCTTCTCTCACCGCCGTTGAAGGCCGTGTCAACGTCACTGAGCTCTCAGAGCGCTTCGAAGTTACGGCCGAAACCATTCGCCGCGACCTTGCGGTGCTTGACCGTGAGGGCGTTGTTCATCGCGTGCACGGCGGCGCAGTAGCCTCTCAATCTTTCCAGACCGCGGAGCTCACACTGGATACCCGCCAGCGGTCAGCCTCCGGCGCAAAAGCGGCTATCGCCCGCGCGGCCCTAGATTTTCTTCCCCAGGGCGGCGGCAGCATTTTCTTGGACGCAGGCACCACCATTAACGCGTTCGCAGAGCTCATTGGACAGCAATACCCGCAGGCGCAGTTTAATATTGTCTCCAATAGCCTGCCTATTGCGCTGTCTCTAGCAGGCAATGGCGTGCCTGATGTCCAGCTACTTGGCGGTACGGTCCGCGCGATTACCCAAGCCGTCGTTGGCGATACCGCACTGCGCACCCTGGCGCTGATGCGTGCCGACGTCGCCTTCATTGGCACCAATGCCCTCACCCTAGACCATGGCTTGTCGACGGCCGACTCCCAAGAGGCAGCCATCAAATCCGCCTTCGTCACCAATGCCCACAAGGTAGTGGTCATGTGTGACTCCAGCAAGCTGGGCAATGACTACCTTGTAAGTTTCGCCTCTGCCGCCGATATCGACGTCGTCATTACTGACGCTGCTGCCCCCGATTCCTTCGTGGAAGCGTTGCGCGAGCGCGAAATTGAGGTCGTGCTCGCCAGCGAATAATCCCCCGATCCTTCGCCTACTTTAGGCGAAGGACTCCATGCGTTCGACCACTGCGGTACGGGCAGCGTCAGGGCTTTCCGCATCCAATGCCACCTCGGCAAGCTGCTGGCACTGTTCCAAGGTAACTTCTGCCAGCTGTGCACCGACGCCCGCTACCGCCGTCGACGCTGCGGATAGCGAATTTACGCCCAAGCCGGTAAGCACGCAGGCCAACATCGGGTCGGCTGCCGCCTCACCGCACACGCCTACCGCAACGTTATTAGCTTGGCCCACGATGCAAGTGTGCTGAATGAGTCGCAGGACAGCCGGCTGCCACGGGTCGGTCAGGTAGGCCAGCTGTGGAGACAAGCGGTCCGCAGCCATCGTGTACTGAGTCAGGTCATTGGTGCCGATGGACACGAAATCAAGGTGCGGCATGATTTTATCCGCCATAAGCGCTGCGGCCGGAACCTCAATCATGGCGCCAGCAGTCAGGCCGCGCTCGCGGCACAGGCTAGCAAACCACTGGGCCTCGGTAGAGGTGGCAACCATAGGAGCCATCACCCAAGTCGATGCTTTGTCATCGCGAGCCGCAGCCGCCTGCGCAATCGCATCCAGCTGGCGGGTCAGCAAAGCCTCATTATCGCGTGCAATACGCAGGCCACGAACACCCAATGCTGGGTTTTCCTCGGAGCTTAGCGTGGCATAAGAGATAGGCTTATCGGATCCGGCATCCAGCGTACGCACGACAACCTTTGACTCAGGAAAGGCATTAAAAACCTTGCCGTAAATCTTTGCCTGCTCGTCCACGCTCGGTTCTTCACTAGCAGAGAGGAAGGACAGCTCCGTGCGGTAGAGACCAATGCCCTCTGCCTGGGAATCCGAAGCAATGCGGGCGGCGTTGCCATCAGCGACGTTGGCAAGCAGCTGCACGCGGTGGCCATCCTTGGTTTCAGCCGGGCCGCGCCACTGGGCAACGCGTGCTGCACGCTCGCGATATTCGGCCACGGCCTTTGTAGAAGCCTCTTCGTCGGCCCCAAGAGTGACGGCACCCACTGCACCATCGACGAATACCAGCGTGCCGCTTTCAATATCGCTAAGCGCGGCGCCCACAGCAACGATGCATGGAATATCCAGCTGGCGGGCGATAATAGCCGTGTGGCTGGTAGGTCCCCCCAGCTCGGTGACAAGGGCCTTGATGTGCTTGGTATCCAGCGTCGCGGTATCGGCCGGGGCCAAGTCATCCGCGAAGAGCACGGCCTCGCCGTCTACGAGCGGCAGCCCCGGCTCGTCCTCGCCGCGCAGCTCTGCGATTACGCGGTCGCGCACGTCCTTTAAGTCAGTGGTGCGCTCGGCCATCACGCCGCCGGCGGCCTCGAACATGGTGACAAACTTATCGGTGGCGCCGACAGTAGCGAACTCCGCATCCTGGCCGGTGCGGATGTTTTTGCGCACGGCTTTGTGCCAGCCACGGTCCTTGACCATGCCGGCCGTTGCGGTCAGAACTTCCGCAGCCTGGCCTTCTGCGGCAGCAGCTCGCTGCTCCAAACGGCCAGCGACAGTATCTACGGCCGCAAGGAAGCGGTCGTATTCAACATCACTCGCTTGCTCTGGGTCGATGCTTCCCTCGGTAGGCAGGGCGGGGCGAGGGCGGACCCACACGGCTTCGGCGTAGGCGACTCCGGCAACGACACCGGTTCCTTTGATTGTGGACTCAGACGCGTTTTCCATGAGCGTACTTCCTTCGAAGATAGCGGTTTGTTAACTTCCAGAACACCACAAATCGGATAGAAAAGCAATGTATACCACAGGAATTCTGTTGACTTTCGGACACAATCGGACAAGAATCAACATTAAGGGCGGGCCATGCCCGTACGGTTCTCTCCAACGGCGCTCGGCCCCCAATATACAACCTGCGAAAGGGACGACTTGATTCTCACGCTGACCCCCAATCCCAGTATCGACGCCACCCTTGTGCTCAGTGATCCATTGACCTCCGGTGATGTCCACCGCGCCAGCGAGGTCACACAGGTTGCTGGCGGCAAGGGGGTAAACGTCACCCATACCGTACACTTGGCCGGCGAGCAATCCTTGGCTCTTTTCCCGGCCCACGACTCCGATTCTTTCCTGAATCTCGTCCACTCGGCTGGGCTGCCTTCCTCTGCTATCCCCATGGACGGCGCAGTTCGCGTCAATACCACCATCACTGAGCCTGATGGCACCACCACCAAGGTCAACGGTCCAGGCCCTGCGCTTTCCGACGCCGACTCCCGCGCCATTACCTCCGAACTCACCGCCCGCGCCCTTGCCTCCGACTGGGTGGTTCTAGCCGGCTCCCTGCCGCGTGGCGTCAACACCGATTGGTATTGCGACCTCATCTCCGCAGTCCGAGCAGCCGCACCACAGGCTCGCATTGCCGTCGATACGTCTGACGCCCCAATGCAGGCCATTGGCGAAAACCTCAATTCTGCTGCGCCGGATCTCATTAAGCCGAACGGCCTAGAGCTCGGCCAGCTCACCGGAACCGACGGCCGCGAATTGGAAGACCAGGCCGCACGCGGCGAGTACGCGGGGGTTGTGCGGGCGGCCCGGGACGTCGTCAAGCAGGGCATCGCAGAAGTACTCGTCACTCTTGGCAGTGCCGGCGCGGTGCTGGTTACCGCGGATGGCGCTTGGGCTGCAACTCCCCCGCCAACAACGGTGAAATCCACCGTAGGCGCCGGTGACGCCGCGCTCGCCGGATACCTCCTCGGCCGCACCGCCGGTAAGTCGCCGGCCGATAGCCTCGCGCAGTCGGTGGCCTACGGAACTGCGGCTGCATCCAAACAAGGCACCCAATTCCCTCGCCCAGAAGAACTCGATATCGCACATACCCCCGTACAATCGCTAGCCTAAGGAGTGCCTAATCATGGCTTCCGACCTCATCACTACCGACCTAGTCGCGCTCGACGCCGACTTCGGCGACAGCGTTGACTCCGTAATTACCAACCTGGCCACGCTAGTCCATGACACCGGCCGAGCCACCGACATCGCCGGCTTGGCCCAGCCCGCCATCGACCGCGAGGCCAAGGCCGGTACCGGCGTCCCTGGCGGAGTCGCCATTCCGCACTGCCGCTCCGAGGCAGTGACCGAACCTACTCTCGCGTTCGCCCGCCTGAGCCGTGGCGTGGATTTCTCCGGCCCTGACGGTGACGCCCAGCTGGTCTTCCTCATCGCTGCTCCGGCCGGCGGCGGCAAAGCCCACTTGAAGATTTTGTCCAAGTTGGCCCGCGCTCTAGTGCGCAAGGACTTCCTCGAGTCCCTGCGCAACGCGCCCACCAAGGAAGAAATTGTTCGGCTTGTGCTGGAGGTAGTCAATGCCGAAAAGCCGAAGAAGAAGCCAGCCGAGGAACCGGCCGCCCAAGGCGCTGCTGCCGGCACTGCCGCAACCGGTACCGATGCCGGTGCCGCCGGCCCCTCCGCCGCCGCGCCCTCGGCCGCACCCCCTACCAACGCAGAACCTTCGGCCGATGTCACCCGCATCGTGGCCATCACCGCCTGCCCCACCGGCATCGCCCACACCTACATGGCGGCCGACGCCCTCACCCAAACCGCGGCCGAGCGTGATGACGTATCTCTGACTGTTGAGACGCAGGGCTCGTCTAATAATGAGTCTGTCTCCCAATCCACGATCGACGCGGCCGATGCGGTCATCTTCGCCACGGACGTCGGCGTGCGCGACCGCGAACGCTTCGCCGGCAAGCCGGTTATCGAGTCTGGAGTCAAACGCGCCATCAATGAACCTGGCACGATGCTCGACGAGGCGATCGCAGCCGCGCACAACCCCCACGCGCACAAGGTCTCCGGCACTGCTACCCGCGCCGATGCGGAAGAAGAAGACAAGTCTCTTGGTTGGGGCAAGCGCATCCAGCAAGCCATTATGACCGGCGTGTCTTATATGGTCCCGTTCGTTGCGGCCGGTGGTCTGCTGCTCGCCCTCGGCTTCCTTTTCGGTGGCGCCGATATGGCAAATGGTTGGCAGACACTATCGACGGAGTTTTCGCTCGGCAACCTCCCCGGCCATGACGTGACCGTTGACGGCGAACTCATGCACTTCGAGCGCTCCGGGTTCTTGCTCTATCTCGGCGCTGTTCTCTTCGCCGTAGGCCAAGCGGCAATGGGCTTCATCGTCGCTGCGCTGTCGGGCTACATCGCCTTTGCGCTGGCTGGCCGTCCGGGCATTGCTCCGGGCTTCACAGGCGGAGCGATCGCAGTTACCTTGGGCGCTGGATTCATCGGCGGCCTAGTTACTGGCCTGCTGGCAGGCTTCATCGCGATGTGGATTGGCAACTGGAAGGTACCGCGTTGGCTAGGCTCGCTCATGCCGGTTGTCATTATTCCGCTGCTGACATCGTTGGTTGTCGGTCTCGCCATGTACCTGGCACTCGGCGTACCGCTGGCAAACCTCATGGAAGGCCTGCAAAATTGGCTATCGTCCATGTCCGGTTCTTCGGCTGTATTGCTGGGTATCATTCTCGGCCTGATGATGTGCTTCGACTTGGGCGGCCCAGTCAATAAGGCGGCCTACCTCTTCGCCACGGCCGGACTGTCTACCGGCGACGAATCCTCCATGCAGATCATGGCCGCCGTCATGGCGTCCGGCATGATCGCACCAATTGCGTTGTCGCTGGCTACGTTTATCCGCAAGTCGCTGTTTACACCGGCCGAGCAGGAGAACGGCAAGTCCGCTTGGCTGCTGGGTCTGTCCTTCGTCTCGGAGGGTGCCATCCCGTTTGCGGCGGCCGATCCGTTCCGCGTCATCCCTTCGATGATGGCCGGCGGCGCGGTGACGGGCGCGATTTCGATGGCCCTGTCGGTCGGTTCCCGTGCCCCGCACGGCGGCGTGTTCGTCTTCTTCGCCATCGACCCGTTCTGGGGCTACCTCGTGGCCATCGCGGCCGGCGTGGTTGTCTCCACTGCGGCGGTGCTGGCGATGAAGCAGTTCTGGCCTAACAAGGCCGTCGAAGAAGCCGCCCAGAACGTGGCAGTATAAACCAAACACTCGTACACTGGATTGTAAAAATCCCCGTAAGAAAGGATATTTTCCATGGCTTCCAAGACTGTAAAGGTTGGCTCCTCTGTAGGCCTGCACGCACGTCCTGCATCTATTATCGCGGACGCTGCCGGCGAGTTCGATGAGGATATCTTCCTCAACCTGGTCGGCGATGATGATGAGGATGAGACCGATGCGGCCTCTTCCCTGATGATCATGGCTCTTGGCGCAGAACAGGGCGATGAGGTTACCGTTACCTCCGAAAACGAAGAAGCAGTGGAAAAGATTGCTGCTCTCATCGAGAAGGACCTGGACGCTTCCTAAGCCCTAAAACGGTTCGGCTCTAGGCTCCCCACCCTTGCGGTGGGGAGCTTTTCGCTTTCCGACGCCACCTATCCCCACGGTGGCACCCACCTCACCTGCCCGCGCACCCGGGCTAGCCGGCCACGGCGCGGCGGGGCGTTGGGGTCATCGTCATTGACGCCGTTGTGATAGGGGCAGCATGTTGCAAGGTTCGCAGCGTTGGTCTCGCCGCCGTGCTTCCAGGCTTTGAGGTGGTGAATCTGGCACTTGTCGGCGGGATAGTTACAGCTCTCCCACGGGCATACCGGGTTGACCGCAGCCGCCATGAGCCGCTGCTTGTCGTTGGCCACGCGCGAGGTCCGGTAGAGGTTGACCGGCCCCTCGTGGGGATGGACGAGCGTGACATAGCCGTGGTCGCTCAGTGTCCGCGCGACAAGCTCCGCTCCGGTGATTCGAGCGCCGTTGGTGAGTTGGAGGGTGATTTCCTCGCCGCCTCCGTCTACTACGCGGTCGAGCTCGTCGAGGGTGAGAACCACCTGAGTCGTCACCGTCGCCCGCGTCGCATTCGCCTTGCCAAAGAAGAGGTCTTTGGCAGATTCCAGGGGCTTATTGGCATCCAATGCAGCGTGCATATCCGCCACATCGGCTGAATCCCCGGTAATAGTCAGTGACCACGGACCGCCGGAGCGGCGGGTAAGGCGCACTCCCTTTTCGGGCGCGCGGCGAGGTCGCAGTTCGCGTACCAAAGCGCGGGCACGCTTTTCCAAGGCGGTGGCGCTGCCGCGAAAGGCACACAGCTCGGTGCGTAGGGTCCAGGCGTCGCGCTGCGTCGGCAAGCGCAAGGCGTATTTTTCAATCAGCAATAGCACGTCAAGGGAATGCCTAGTCTGCCGCGCCGCTCGCTGTTTGGCAGCAAAGCCGCACCGGCCGAAGTAGGTATCGCATAGACGCAGCAGGTCGCGCGCGGCTATGTCAGAGGCACCCCGCGCGATGAGCTCGCGATCGCTAAGCCCTTGAACGGCGGCGACAATGTCCATGCCGGCGTTCACTGCGTTTAGATATGCATCCAATGCGGTCATGCTGCTAAGTTAAATAGACCCCGCACGCCTAAGCGAGCCGCATACCGGCGCGCTGTGGATAACCCGCGTTGCTCCGTCAACAACGCTGCCCGCCGCGGGCGCGCGACGGGCAGTTATCCACAGGTGGAAAATTAGTACTTGGCGCCGTGCCCCTCGCCGACGGAATCGTAAAGCTTTTTCATAATCGGATAGGCCACGATGATGCCTACGGAGCCCCACGCAATGCCCTCGAGGGAAACCCCACCCACGGTGAGGGTCAGGTTGCCGATGCCCGCGATAAGCGCCACCGCGGCCGCAGTCAGGTTGACCGGGTTATTGAAATTAACCTTATTATCCATCCAGATGCGCACACCCAGCATGCCGATGAGTCCATACAGCACGATGCAGGCGCCGCCCAAAACGCCGGTCGGGATGGTGAAAATCAGCGCACCAAACTTCGGCACGAAGGCCAAAAGGATGGCGGTAAAGGCCGCCACCCAGTAGGCGGCGGTGGAATATACACGGGTTGCGGCCATCACGCCGATATTTTCGGCGTAGGTCGTGGTACCGGAGCCACCGAAGCCGCCGGCAAGGGTGGACGCAAGGCCATCGGCGATCAGCGCGTCACCGGCCAGATCATCGAGATCGCGCTTGGTCATCTCGGAGACGGCCTTGACGTGGCCGACGTTTTCCGCGATGAGTACCACCAGCACGGGAAGCGCCACGGCAATGGCGGAGACGTTGAAAGAAGGCGCGTGGAATTCCGGCAGGCCTACCCACGGGGCGGCATCGATGGCCGCGACGGCGTCATCGCCGAGGTTGCCGGTCAGCGCAGCGAAGACCCAGCCGACGACCACGCCGAGCAAGATGGATAGGCGCGAGACCATACCGCGGCCGGCGACGGTGGCCAGCAGGATGACGAGCAGCGCCACCGCGGCCACGAGCGGTTGGGAGGCGAAGTTCTCGGCCGCATTCGGCGCTAGGTTCAGGCCGATGAGGGCCACGATTGCACCGGTGACGGCCGGCGGCATGACGGCATCAAGCACGCGGCGGCCGGCGATTTTGACTGCCACACCCACCGCAGCCAAGACGAGGCCGGTGACCAAAATGGAGCCCGCCTGCGCGGCGATTCCGTACTGCTGCGACGCCGAAAGCGGCGCGATGAACGCGAACGAGGAGCCGAGGTAGGACGGCAACCGGTTGCGCGTGATAAGCAGGAACAAAATGGTGCCGAGGCCGGAAAAGAGCAGCGTCGTATTGACGGGGAATCCGGTCAGGGTAGGAACCAACAGCGTAGCGCCGAACATGGCCACCACGTGCTGCATTCCGATGCCGATGGTTCGGCCCCAGCTGAGTCGTTCTTCCGGCGCCACGACCGCGCCCGGTGCAATCCTTTTACCGTCTCCGTGGACGGTCCAACCTTTTAAGCTCACGAGCCTTAATTATGGATCACCCAGGCTGGTTTTAGGAAACTTCCTCCACGATGAATTCGGCGAGTTCGCGGGCGGTGGGTGCGGGAAGGCGGACGTCGACAAGCGTGCCTTCGGCCGTGTACTCCTCGTGGCGCACCGTGCCCTCGGCGTGAACGCGGGCGACCACATCGCCGCGGGTGAAGGGAACCTGCAGCTTGACGTGGCTGTCGCGGGAGTTGAGGAAGAGCTCCACGCGCGCGGTAAGCTCGTCAATTCCCTCGCCCGTGCGCGCGGATACGTAGACGACGTCCTCGTGGTCGAGCACGTGGCGCAGCTCGGCGAGCACCAGCGGGTCGGCCTGGTCGATCTTATTAATCACGATGATCTCGGGCGGGGCCTGCTCCCCGGTTTCCGCGACAATGTCATAGATGACCTGGTTGACCGCCTCAATCTGCTTAAGCGGGAATGGGTCAGAGCCATCGACCACGTGCAACATGATATCGGCGGCCAGCACCTCTTCCAGGGTGGATTTGAAGGCTTCGACCAGCTGCGTGGGCAGGTGTCGGACAAAGCCGACGGTATCGGTGAAGACGACCTGGCGGCCGTCGGCAAGCGTGGCACGGCGAGTGGTGGGGTCCAACGTGGCAAAGAGTGCGTCCTCCACCAGCACGCCGGCGCCGGTCATGGCGTTAATGAGCGAGGACTTTCCGGCGTTGGTGTAGCCGGCAATGGCTATTTGCGCGATAGTCGAGCGCTGACGCTTGGAACGCTTGACCTCACGGGCGGTCTTCATAGCGCGCAGCTCCTTGCGCAGCCGGGCCATCTCCGTGCGGATGCGGCGGCGGTCCGTCTCAATCTTGGTCTCACCGGGACCGCGCAGGCCCACGCCGCCGTTGGAGCCGGCGCGGCCGCCCGCCTGGCGCGAAAGGTTGCCGCCCCAACCACGGGTATGGGTGTAGAGGTATTCCAGCTGTGCCAAGGAGACCTGCGCCTTGCCCTCTTTGGACTTGGCGTGCTGGGCAAAGATGTCAAGGATGAGCATCGTGCGGTCAATGACCTTGGTGTTAAGCGCGCGCTCGAGAGCGGTGAGCTGGCCAGGATTGAGCTCGCCATCGCATACCACGGTATCGGCGCCGGTGGCCTCGACGATGTCGTGCAATTCCTTGACCTTGCCGGAGCCAATGAAAGTGCCGGAATCAGGTTTATCGCGCTTTTGGTAGATCATCTCTACTACTTCGGCGCCGGCGGTCTCGGTCAGCGCCGCGAGCTCGTCCATGGTGGCTTCGACTTCGGCCACGGTGCCTTCGGTCCACACGCCAACCAAGATGACGCGCTCGAGGCGCAGCTTACGGTACTCCACCTCATAGCCATCGGTGGTGTCCTCGGCGCGGATGGTGGTCTCACGGGTGACGCGGCGGAAGGCGTTGCGCTCTGCCAGGTCAAGGTCACCGGTGGTGGGCGTCGCCTCTGGTACGGCCGGGGCGTCATTATCGCGGAACGCACGGGCGAGGAGATCGTCGTTATTGTGCTGGGAAAATTCGGTCATACTACCATTCATTTTGGCACGTTGCGGCCAAAAGCGGGAATTGCGGATTCTTAGCTGGCTGCACAAGGCGATACAATGGCGGGCATGAACGTTAAGGACACTGGGGCTAAGCAGAATACCGAGATGCAGGCGATTGGCCTCAATTTCGAACGCTGGCAGGATGCCGTCGAGGCCGCTATCGCGAGCGATCGCTTGGCCGTTACCGGTGAGGTACGCGGTGGTCAGCTGATCCAGTTCACCGATCCATCGGGCGCACAGCTCAATATTCTCGCGGTGGAGCCTTTTGCTACTTTCATTGGCTTCAATGCCGTTACGCAGGGATTCGCCCACGTGGAAATGGTCAACGATGTCCTCGCCCTGCTGGAGATTATCGATCCTTTCGGCACCACCATCGCCCAAGCCACCGCGAACTTGGCGCAGGGGCCTTTGCTTGCCGACGAACCCTTGCAGCAGTGGCAGCAAATCTCCCTCACCGCCATGGGCCTCGATATCCGCACCTACGAGTCTGCCGATGCCTATGAGGCGGCCGAGGGCGAGTTCCCGGCGCTCTTTGAGTCCGCGGGGGCGAAGGTAATTTCCTCCGGGTCTGGCGCGGAGGTTCCTACCCCGGCCGCTACCTTTGCGGCGCGCGTCATGGAATCCGAGTGGCGTACCAATGAGCTCACCGGCGAGAAATTCGCCCACCTCGTCATGGATGGCCTCTTCCCCTTCGATCTCTGCCTGCCTGCAGGCAGAGATGAGCTGCCCGCCAAGGACTCTATCGTGGCCGGCACCGCCCTGCTGACGGCTTCTATTGAAATGCCCAGCGGTGGCTGCGGCGACGGCGCTGGCTGCGGTTGTGGTTCCGGAGGCTGTGGCTGCGGCGGCCACTAAGAGTTGACGCAAAGGTCTGGTGGAATAGCTGTGTGGATGCCTTTCCCGGAAAATGCGAGAAACCGGCGGGTGCTGGTTCTCGCGCTGATCCTGGTCGGATCAGTGGCGGTTGTGGCAACCCTAAAACTCCCCGGTGTTTTCATCGCGGCACTACTTATCGCGGCAGCACTGCTTATGCTCCACGCACGGCCGGATGCCTCGGAGCAGGCGGCGCTGCGCAGCTCTATTCGGCTCTCTGCCGAAGATATTCAGGACGTCTTGGCCGAATACGAAGACTTCCGGTCCTCCGAGGCGGCCGAGAAGATCGCGGACCGCACGCTCTACCGGCCGGCGCTTTTAGATCTGGATTGCTCCGACCCCACCATCGAAGCCTTCCACTATGAGATTTCGGGCTCCCGACGGTTCCTGCGCCGGTTGAACCTGCGCGTCAACGCGGAAGAGGTCAGCACCAACGAGCTGGAGTCCTTGCTGAAGGTGACCGATGGACGGGCTCGCGAGCTCAAGGAAACATGGCTATCGGCCCGCCGCGCCGCTTTTGCGCTCGGGCCGAAGTATGAAAAGAACGAAGTAAAAAATCGCGCCCTGCGCCGCCAAGCCCTCGAAGAGCAAGCATTCGAGAAAGAGGAAGGCGAAGGGCGCAGCGCCTAAGCACTCACCGTGTACCGCGCACCGCGCGTCGGGCCCGACGCGGTCTAAAGGGAGGTCTCGCCGGTGGCGACGATCGCGGACGGGCCGGTCAAGCGTGAGCCGCCCTCGTAGATGTCCACTGTTACTTCCCCGCCGGGGACGTGTACGTGCACGGTACCGTGAGGGGTGGTGGTGTGGTCAACGGCGGCGTCGGCAAGCGCGGCGGTCGCGGCCGCCACGGTGCCCGTGCCACAGGAGCGGGTCTCTCCTACCCCGCGCTCAAAGACGCGCATGTGCACGTGGCCATCACGCAGCGGGGTCACGACCTCAACATTCACGCCGGCGGGGAAGAAAGACTCATCGATGACGGGCTGCTCGAATGTCTTGGCTGCAAGGCCCTCGGCGTCCAGCCCCGGCACTACGGCCGCGAGGTGCGGATTGCCCATGTCAACGCCTAGACCGGCGTAGCTCTCCCCGGCCATAGACGCGGTGGATACACCCGTTACTTCGGCCGGTCCCATCTCCACGGTGACCTCAGCCGCATGCGCATCGCACGAGTGCACCGTCACGCGCTTGGCGCCGGCGCGGGTGCCGATGGTGAACTCGTCTTCTTCCACGAGGCCGCGCGAGCGCAGCCAGTGGGCGAAAACGCGGGTGCCGTTTCCGCACATTTCGGCCACGGAACCGTCAGCGTTGCGATAATCCATGAACCAGTCAGTGGGCGCGATGCCCTCGGCCAGCGACTCGATTTCCCCAGCCGCGAGCAAGGCCTCGGCGCGCACGACGCGCAGCAATCCGTCGCCGCCGATACCGGCGCGGCGATTACACAGCGCCGCTACGCGCTCGGGGGCAAGCGGCGTGGTGGCCGCGTGGTCTTCGACGATGACGAAGTCGTTCTCAGTTCCATGACCCTTGGCAAATTTCATGCTCCCTACCCTAGCGCGCGCAGCGCCTGGGCGGTCGTATCGCCCGCGGCATCCAACCACATGATGCGCTTATCGCGGTTGAACCACGAGCGTTGGCGGCGCACGTAGCGCCGTGTCCCGGTAATAGTGCGCTCGACGGCCTCATCCCACGTAAGTTCGCCACGCTGGGCTTGGAATACCTGCGCATAGCCAATGGCGCGCCCGGCCGTGGAATCGGCAACCAAGCCTTGGGCTTGGAGGCACTCGACTTCCTCGATGAGCCCGCGCTCAAACATCAGGCGCGTGCGCAGCTCGATGCGCGGATTAAGCCAGTCTGCGGTGGTGCGCAGGCCGAGCAAACGGGTGCCCCACCGCGGCGGGGCGTCCTTCGGCGGTTGACTAGCCTTATAAGGTTTACCGGTCAGTTCGATGACCTCCAAGGCACGCACGGTGCGCCGTGGGTCCTTATCTTCAATGATGGCGGCCGCGGCCGGATCCACCTGCGCCAGCTCCTCATGCAGGGCATCGGTACCGATTTCTACGCGCCGGGCCTCATACTTGGCGCGGACGGCGGGGTCGGTGGGTGGGAACTGCCAGTCGTCGACAAGCGCTTGGGCATAAAGCATGGAACCGCCGACTAGGATTGGCGTCTTGCCGCGGGCCATGATGCCTTCCACGTCCGCGATGGCATCGCGCTGGTAGCGCGCCACAGAAGCGGTCTCGGTCACGTCCCACACATCGAGCTGGTGGTGCGGGATTCCCTCGCGCTCGGCCGGGGTGAGCTTGGCGGTGCCAATGTCCATACCGCGGTAGAGCTGCATGGAATCGACGTTGACCACCTCGCCGCCCAGCTCCTGCGCCAGCGCCAACCCCAGCGCAGATTTGCCGGAGGCGGTGGGTCCAAACACTGCAATCGGGCGCATTAGACCTCCCACCCTGCAACGTAGCGGCCAACCCCCAGGGTGGCGTCGGTGGCCAGCAATTGCGCCTTCTTTGGTTGTAGTCCTGCTAACTCCTCCCACAGCGCGGGCTCTACCACACCGCGCTGGGACAGCCATTCGCCTGCCTTGCTTGCCGACGCCCCCATGAGCACCTCCTCGCACCACTCGTGCGCTTCCTGGGCACCGGGAACGAGCGCCAAGGGGGCGCGCTCGGTCAGGCCCGCGCTGCCATCTGCCACGACGATGGTGAGCGCCGCCGGATCCGGCTGGCCAATGTGCTCCCGGCTAGCGCGGGCGTGAAGCTGCGGCACGCTGTGCAGCACGTACCGAGCCATGATCTCCGGAAGGAAGTTGCCGCCGCCCAGGTCAGTGGCCGCACCCCAGGCCCGTAAGCTTCCGGAATGGGCGGTATACCAGCGCTTATCCTGGCTGCCGACGATATCTACTTCCACTATTCCAGCGGCTGCAGCCTCCACTGCGAGCGTACGGGCAGCGGCAAGCAGGGCGCGGGAAGCAGCGTCATTGGCGGAAAGCTCCACGGCCAGCGCCGGTGACGCAGGCATTACCATGAGATTGAACATTATTCCTCCATACTATCTACCCAAGTGGAGGTAATTAAATAGAATCTGGGCACGCGCGGGATATTCGCGGTAATGTATCCAGTGATTTTATTCGGCAGCCGTGACGCGCGGCGATCTATGCATAGGAGGGCTTGTCATGTCTCCCATCCCTACCCCAGGTTCCATGCCCAAGAAGGGCCCTCGTCCCACCGCAAAGCCTGTTCCCGTGCAGGCACCAAGCAAGAATGACCCGGCTAAATGGGGCCGCGTCGACGCGGATGGTTCCGTCTTCGTCTCCGCTCCGGAGGGCGAACGCAAGATTGGCGAATGGCAGGCCGGTACCCCAGAGGAGGGCCTACAGCACTACGGTGCGCGCTACGACGATCTCTCCACCGAAATTGAATTGCTCGAGGCTCGCCTGCGCGCCAACCCCAGCGAGGCCGCTGGCATCAAGAAGACCGCAGCGCAATTGCGCGACACCCTGCCTACCGCTGCGGTCATCGGTGATATCGCAGCACTTGACCGCCGCCTTGTTGCCGTCATTGAGCACTCGGTAGAAGCCGGTGAGCAGGCGCAGGCCGATAAGGAACGCCGCCGCGAGGAAGCTATTGCTGCCAAGGAGAAGCTGGCGGCGGAAGCAGAAGACATCGCAGAAAATTCCACCGAATGGAAGGCCGCCGGTGACCGCATCCGCGCCATCTTAGAAGAGTGGAAGCAGATTAAGGGCATTGATCGCAAGACCGATGATGCCCTGTGGAAGCGCTACTCCCGCGCCCGCGACTCCTTCAACCGCCGTCGCGGCTCCCACTTTGCCGAGCTGGACCGCGCCCGTGCGGTTGCCCGCAAGAAGAAGGAAGAACTGGTCGAGCGCGCCGAGGCTATCCAGGATTCCACCGAGTGGGGACCCACCGCCCGCGCCTACCGCGATTTGATGACTGAGTGGAAGGCTGCCGGCCGCGCCCCGCGCGACGTGGACGATAAGCTCTGGGCCCGCTTCCGCGCCGCCCAGGACAAGTTCTTCAATGCCCGCAATGCCGTCAATGACGAGCGCGACCGCGAGTTTGCAGAAAATGCCAAGGCCAAGGACGCCTTGATCGCGGAATACGACGAGCAGATCGACCCGTCCAAGGGCATCGAGGGTGCGAAGGCCAAGCTGCGCGAGCTGCAGGAAAAGTGGGAAGAAATTGGCTTCGTTCCCCGCAAGCAGGTGCGCGAGTACGAGTCCAAGATTGAGGCGCTGGAGCAGCGCGTCACCGAGGCAGAAAAGTCCGAGTGGCGCCGCACCGACCCAGAGGCGCAAGCACGCGTGGCACAGTTCCAGGCCAAGGTCGATGAGTTTAACTCCCAAGCCGAGGCAGCTGAGGCCAAGGGCAATGCGAAAAAGGCCGCTGATCTGCGTGCGCAGGCTGAACAGTGGCAGGCTTTTGCCGACGCCGCCGCTAACGCCGTCAATGACAAGTAGTGCACCTCGTCCACATTGCGCGGCCACCGCGGCCGGCGCACTCGCCTACCGCTCACGCCCGGCCCAGCGAACCTGCGGACTGTATTCGCAGCTTCGTCTTTTGGGCCAACTTGGCGGCCCAAGAAGCCAGCGGCGATGCCGCGGCATCGACGTCGCCGGGCCGTGTGGTCCAGCGTCTGCAGGGTTCTAGCGAATCACAGACCTATCTCTTTGCCGTAGTGGACGGCGACTCCACCCTTGGTGAGGTTTCTGATCTTGGCCTGCCGCTCATCCCCTCGGTGGAGCCGAGCCCGGAGCTGGATTACCTTGGGTTCATCCACATTAGCCTGCCGCTGTTGGAGGAGCGCGAGGCCGCTGAAATTGAATGCGTGCTGTGCGACCTGCCTCTGCCCGGCGAGCAGCTCGATGAGGAAGGGCGCAAGGTTGCCGAGTGGATGGGTACGAAGGCGCTGGAGCTGGCCCGGCAGCTCGGCCGCACCGTAGCGCACGTGGGATTATTGAACCCGCCGGGCGCGGATCCAGACTACGACGCTATGGGCAGCATCTACCGCGAGTTGGGATTTACGCAAAGGCATGCGGAGCACCAGCTGGTGATGGACATCCCCGAAAGCCCGGTCGCAGCACTGCTCCCAGCGGGAATCACGGCCCGAGTCTGGCCGGATTACGACATCCCTGAGGACTACCTCGACGAGGTCATGCGGCTGCTTAGCCTAGCGTCCAAGGACGCGGAGACCGGGAATCTGACGGTGGAGCCCATCGTGTGGACGCGTGCTCGATTGCGCGAAGCGCACAGCCGGCTGCGCTCTCGTCGCGGGCACACACTTCTTGTCGCACTCACCGCCGAGGACGGGAGCATTCTCGCACTAACCGAAATGGCCCGGCACGAGGACGCGAATCCTGAAGTATGCGAGTGGACTCTGACTGTGACCGATCGCCCGCACCGCCGCCGTGGACTTGCGCAGCTAGCGAAGCTCACAGCGCTGCATGAGGTGGCAGGCTATTGGCCACGGGTACGGCGCTGCTATTGTTCCGTTGCCGCCAAGGACGCGGCCATGAATGCCATTTACCGCAGCCTGGGTGCCCGAGAACTCTCCCGCTCTTCCGCGTGGGAGTTGCGGCTGCGGGACTAGTGGCGGTGATAGGCCTACTGCTCGCCGCGCTGGGCGCGGTGGCGTTCGGCGGCTTGCTTGCGGCGATTGTCCACAAGGGGTTCCTGACTCGGTGCCGCGTCAATTTTGGATTGGAATTCGCCCACCTCATCGAGCTGTCCGGCGGTGGCGCGCACGCGGGCTTCGGCAGCCTTCTGCTCTGGGCTGCGGCGCAGCGCCACCATGCTATAGGCCAGAAATGCTAGGAAGGTAGCCAGCATTCCTACCCACATTCCCAACGACGCCCCGTCGGAAGTAGAGCCACGGAACCAGAAGCCCCATAGGTTAGCGAAGAAGGACACCGTCACCAACATCCACGCGATGAGTCCCGGCGTAGCGCGGCGGGTAAACAGCGTCACCGGAGTAAGAACGCCCAACCCAATGAGCGCGAGCCACGCGGAGACGGTTTCCATGATGGAAATCCTCACGCCACTCGACGTGGTGCCGAACGTCAATGCCTCCCAACCATGGGCTGGACCGGCGTAGGGCAAAATCAGGTAGAGGATATAGACCACCACTGCAATACTCAGCGTCACCTTGTGACCGCCGAGGTCCATTGTTTGTGCTGCTCTACGCTCAGCGTTAGCTGCATTGTGGGCTGCGGTGGTCGAATGTTCCTCAGTCATGGCTCCCTAGCCTACTCCCCTGCTAGCAACCGCAAGAATCGCCGGATTCGGCCGCCGCGGGCTTGCCAATCGACGGCAAACCCAGACCGACGCCGATGGGTGCGGTGGTAGGCGTTTCGCCGGCAGCAGACATGTCGCCGGCCTTGGTGCGGGTGTGGGAGGTCACGGCGGCGTCGGCAAGCAAGAAGAAGGAGCCCGCACCGGTGACCTGGGTATGCACCACATCACCCGGGCGAATCTCCGCCGAGATATCCGTGCCGTGCGAATCAACCGGGGTAAAGTGCACCAGGCGGCCATCGCGCGCGCGGCCGGTCATGCGGTGGGTTTCATCGTTCTTGCGGCCGCCTTCGGCCTGCACCAAAAGCTCCACATCCGTACCAATGAGCTTCTTGTTTTCCTCTGCCTGAATGCTGTCTTGCAGGGCAACGAGACGTTCGAAACGATCCTGGACGACCTCCTTGGGAATCTGATCCTCCATTTCCGCAGCCGGGGTTCCCGGGCGCGGCGAATACTGGAAGGTAAAGGCCGAGGCAAAGCGAGCGCGGCGCACCAATTCCATGGTGTCTTGGAAGTCTTCCTCGGTCTCGCCCGGGAAGCCCACGATGATATCGGTCGTGATTGCGGCGTGCGGAATCTTGTCCCGTACCTCGTCCAAAATCCGCAGGAACTTCTTGGTGCGGTAGGAACGACGCATGTCCTTAAGGACCTTGTCGGAGCCAGACTGCAGCGGCATATGCAACTGCGGGCACACGGCCGGGGTCTCGGCCATGGCATCGATGACGTCGGAAGTAAACTCCGCTGGGTGCGGGGAAGTAAAGCGCAGGCGTTCAAGGCCTTCGATCTTGCCCACCTCGCGCAGCAGCTTCGAAAAAGCGAAACGGTCGCGTGGCATGTCGGGATCGGCAAAATTAACGCCATAAGCATTGACGTTTTGCCCCAACAGGGTGACCTCAGATACGCCCTGGTCCACCAAGGCTTTAACCTCGGCCAAGATATCGCCAGGCCGGCGATCCTCTTCCTTGCCGCGCAACGAAGGAACAATACAGAAGGTGCAGGTGTTATTGCAGCCTACGGAAACAGAAACCCAGCCGGCATAGGCAGACTCACGCTTGGCTGGCAAGACCGACGGGAAGGCCTCGAGGGAATCAACGATTTCCACCTGGGCTTCATCGTTGTGGCGGGCGCGCTCCAGCAGCGTCGGCAGGGCCGCCATATTGTGAGTGCCAAAGACAGCATCAACCCACGGGGCATTATCTAGGACGGTGTCCTTGTCTTTCTGCGCCAGGCAACCGCCCACGGCAATTTGCATGCCGGGATGATTTTCCTTGGTCTTCTTCAAGGCACCCAAGGTGCCGTAGAGCCGCTTATCGGCATTTTCGCGCACGGCGCAGGTATTGAAGACGATGAGATCTGGCTCCACGCCTTCGCCGGCGGCCGCGTAGCCGGCCTCCTCCAAGAGACCAGAGATGCGCTCCGAATCGTGCACATTCATCTGGCAGCCGAAAGTTCGGACTTCATAAGTACGGTTATCTGCGATTGTCTGCTCCACGTCGGCATAGTTTAGCCATGAAGCTAGGCATCTCATAACTGCCGGACTTGGCCATTCCGGTGCTGCCCTGCCTTGGCCGTATCAGTCCTCTGCGCGCAGCTCCGCGCACCGCGCGTCAAGCGCCGCGATTGCAATCTGCAGCGACATCCCTTCATTGAAGCCACGGCGTGCCAGCACTCCCACGATGCGGCGTAGAGCCTTGTCGCGCTCCTTGCGATCCTCCGGTACGAACTTAATGGAGCGGGCCTTCTTTTCCGCAAGGGCCTGTGCCATAGCTTGTTCATCGGCAGGGTCGATTTGCTCGAGAGCCTCAGCACGGTCAGCCTCACTCACGCCCTTTTCCCGCAATTCCCTGTTGAGAACCGAGCTGGACTTGCCGCGCCGCTTATGCCGTTGGCGCACCCACTCGTGTGCAAAAGCGGCGTCATTCACCAGGCCAGCGTGGGCTAAATCATCTAGTACGTTCTCAACGACATCTGGCTCAAACTCGGCTTTTACTAGACGATCATAAAGCTCTTTCCGGGACCTAGAGCGCTGATCCAAAAGACCCAGTGCCCGAGAGCGGACTTTGGCCTTGGCCTCTTCTGCCTCTCGATCAAAAAGCCCGCCCCCTGCCGCTCCATTCTCATAGGCCTCGAGGGCCTGACGAAGTTGGGCGAGTTTTTCGGGGGCGGGCTGATTCATGATGCAGATTCAAATGGTGCGCGGGCTGTGTGGGGACGGGTTAGACGATTTTAGTCGTCATCAAAATCGACGTTTGGAACGAGATCAACGGACTCATCGGTCAATGGATCATCGGCTCCAGGAACGTCCATCGCGGCACCCTCTTCACCTTCGGCCGCGGCCTCGCCGATACCGAGCTTCTGGAAAATCTTCTGCTCGATTTCATTGGCCAAATCCGGGTTATCCTTCAGGAAATTTCGCGCTTTCTCCTTACCCTGGCCCAGCTGGTCGCCTTCGTAGGTAAACCAGGAGCCGGACTTGCGGATGAAACCGTTTTCGACACCAAGATCAATGATGGACGACTCGCGAGAAATGCCCTCGCCATACATGATGTCGAACTCGGCAATCTTAAATGGGGGCGAGACCTTGTTCTTTACAACCTTGAGCTTGGTGCGGTTACCGATGGCATCCTGGCCATCTTTTAAGGTCTGGATGCGGCGGATATCGCAGCGCACGGAAGAGTAGAACTTGAGCGCCTTACCACCGGTGGTGGTCTCTGGCGAGCCGAACATCACGCCAATCTTTTCGCGCAGCTGGTTAATGAAGATAGCGGTGGTCCCGGAGTTGTACAGGGCACCGGTCATCTTGCGCAGCGCCTGCGACATCAGGCGGGCCTGAAGGCCGACGTGACTATCCCCCATCTCACCTTCAATTTCCGCCTTCGGGGTAAGGGCAGCTACGGAGTCAACAACGATGATGTCGATTGCGCCGGAGCGCACCAGCATATCGGCAATCTCCAAGGCCTGTTCACCGGTATCTGGCTGGGAAACCAAGAGGTTATCGGTATCCACGCCAAGCAGGCGAGCATACTGCGGGTCGAGCGCGTGCTCGGCGTCAATAAACGCGGCAATGCCGCCATCCTTTTGCGCGGATGCAATAGCGTGCAGCGCAACAGTGGTCTTACCAGAAGACTCCGGGCCATAAATCTCTACGATGCGCCCGCGCGGGAAACCGCCAATACCAAGAGCGACATCGATTGCGGTATTACCGGAGGAAATGGCCTTAATCGGTGGGCGGTTGTCATCACCCAGGCGCATCACAGCGCCTTTGCCGTAATCCTTCTCAATCATGGCCATTGCGGCATCGAGGGCCTTTTGGCGGTCATCTCCCTTAGAGGCGGCAGAAGAAGACTTCTTTTTGGTTGCCATTAACTTTCATCCTTATCTTTAACGACGATGTACTAACGCATTATTAGACTGCCGTGGAACTCAAACGGTTCCCTCCGTCAACGCCATCCCACTGTAGACGACTGCATCGACACTTCCGCCATATTACATACATCTGTTCGAATTTTGAAAGTGAACACGCCAGTCCGTCAAATTCGACGGCGCTATAAAGTCGGGTAATCGACTCCCAACCTGCGCTCCTTCGGTACATCAAAGTCATCGCACAGGCTCAGCCAGACGCGACGCGGATCGACGCCGCGTTCGATAAGCTCATCAGGCGTTGCCCCGAGGTCTGGCAAGACATGGGAGTGGCTAATCCACTTTCCCTTAGACTCGCCAAATTCGTCCTTAATGAGCTGGTAATACTCGGTCAATCGCATGCGCGCCATCCTACTCAGCGCTTAAACACAGGCGCCAGCGGGCTAAGAAGCCTCGATTGGGAGCCCGCCGCAATAGCTCTGGCTCGCAATTATCAGCCCCGGGTGAACACCGTTCAAAACCCTCAATTGTCTGCAGTTTTCATGCAGTGCTAACCTCTTGAGCATGAAAAAGAACTCTCTGGCAACCACCATTGCCTATGTTGCCGTGTTTACCGCTCTCGTCATTGTCCTTGCCTTCGTATCCATCCCCGTCGGTTCAGCCGGCGTGCCCATTGTGCTGCAAAACGCAGCGCTGATCCTCGCCGGCCTAATTTTGGGCAGCAAGCGCGGCGGTTACGTGGGACTACTCTTCTTGTTCCTGGGGCTCGCCCTCCCAGTTCTGGCAGGTGGCGGTACCACGCTGCGCGCGCTGGCAGGCCCGACCGCAGGCTACATCATCGGCTATGTTCTCTCGCCAGCAGTTGCAGGCGCAATTGCCTACCGCTCCCCTAAGAACAAGGGCGGCATGGCGGTCATATTTGCCATTGCTGCCATTGCAGGCCTTGCGGTCCAATACATCTGCGGCGCCTTTGGTCTCATGATCCGCTCTGGCTTGGACATTGGTCCAGCCTTCGCCGCCCAATTGCCCTTCATCCCTGTCGATGCCGGAAAGCTTGTCGTTGCCGTCATCATCGCTCTCGGTGTTCACGCGGCCTTCCCCGATCTGATGGGACGAAAGGCCGCCTAGTGCCCACGATCGAATTTTCCTCGGTCTCGGTGGCTTTTGATGACACCGTGGTGCTTGAGGACATCAACCTCACCCTCACCGAACAGCGCATAGGCATTATCGGCCAGAATGGTGGCGGGAAATCCACCTTGACCCGGCTCATTAATGGGTTGGGCGAGCCTAGTGAAGGTACGGTGACGGTGGACCAGATGGACGTCGCCAAGCAAGGCAAAAAGGTACGCGAAAAGGTGGGGTTCGTCTTTTCGGATGCCGAAAACCAGATTGTCATGCCCAATGTGCGCGATGACGTCGCCTTTTCGCTCCGCCGCTTTAAGCTGCCCAAACATGAGCGTCTCGCCCGCGTGCATGCTGCTCTCGAGCGCTTCGGACTCGCCGACTTTGCTGAGCGCTCGCCGCATACGCTCTCCGGCGGACAAAAGCAGCTCCTCGCGCTGGCAGCGGTCATGGTCATCGACCCGATTCTCATCATCGCTGATGAGCCCACTACCCTGCTGGATCTGCGCAACCGCGATCGAATCAAAAGAGAATTCGCGCGATTGGAACAGCAACTAATTGTGGTGACGCACGATCTGGACTTTCTGCGCGATTTTGATCGAGTCATCTGCATCGATAACCACCGCATCGCCGCGGATGGTAGGCCGGCTGAGGTCATAGATTTTTACCAAGACCTCATGGCCCAGCGGCCGCTGTAGGGAGAATTGTTATGCAACGACGCTCGAATCTCCCACTTTCCGTCTATGTTGATGGCACCAGCTTTGTTCATCGCATCAAACCTAGCTGGAAGATCGCATTCCTCTTAGTCTTTATCCTGGTCACCAGCATCTTTTTCAAGTCCATTCCGTGGGCAGCAGGCGGCGTCATTTTTGTCGTCTTTCTCTATGCTTGCGCCCGGATTCCATTGGGCATTGCCTGGAGTCAGATCTGGCCGCCCCTCTTTTTCCTAGTCCCCTTGGCAGGCTTTCAATGGTGGGCAAAGGACTTCGACTATGCGGCGGTGATGTTCCTCAATGTCTTCGCCGCTATGATGGCTGCCTTCCTGCTCACGCTGACCTCCACGGTCGATGAGATCATGGAGTCGCTGGAAGAGTCGCTGCAGCCCCTAAAGCGACTCGGAATACCGGTAGAAAACATCAGCTTGGCTATGTCACTGACTATTCGTCTCATCCCGTTGATGTTTGAAACCGTCTATGAAGTCCTAGATGCCCGCAAAGCGCGCGGTGCCGGGATGTCCCCGCTCGCATTTGGCACCCCGGTTATCATTCGCTCCATCCGGCGAGCGCGCGCCATGGGTGAGGCTTTGCAGGCCCGCGGCGTCGGCGACTAGCAGCAAAAGTTATCGCCTCCCTTGCACCACCACATGATGGCCGAGGGAGGCGATAATTATTTAGAAGACAGTCGGGGATTACTCCCCACGCAGCTCACGCAGACGGGCCTGCACAGCATCGTTGTTGGCACTGCCGGGCTGAGCAGCGTTGTCGGCAGCAGAGCCGGACGCTTTATTGCCCTCAATGGCCTGGGCCTTATTGCCTTCCACGGACTTAGAAGAGTTCATTTCACTGCGAATCTGCTCCAAGCGGGAATGACCGGCCATCTGAATACCAGCTTGTTGTACCTCGGCCATGCGGTTTTCCACGGAGTTCTCAGCAAGCTCAGCCTGGCCGAGTGCCTTGGAGTAACGGCGCTCAATCTTATCGCGCACAGCATCCAGAGACGGCGTATTGCCATTGGCAGTCAGCTCGTTCATGGAGTTCAAAGACTCAGAGACCTTTTCCTGCATCTTTGCCTGCTCCAGCTGGGAAAGCAGCTTGGAACGCTCATTGACCTTTTCGCGCAGCGCGGCGTTATTACGCTGAACCGCATTCTTGGCCTTTTCTGCCTGCTGTAGTGCCTGGTCGTGCAGCTTCTTGGTATCCTCCACGGACTCCTCAGCCGTAACCAGCTGGGCGGCGAAGGCCTCGGCCGCGTTCTCATACTCCACGGCCTTATTTTCATCGCCCTTGGCACGGGCCTGATCAGCCAATTCCAAAGCCTGGCGGGCATTGCCCTGCAGCTTTTCTACCTCTGCCAAACGGCGGTTAAGCTGCATTTCCAGCTGACGCTGGTTACCAATCACGGCGGCCGCCTGCTGAGACAGCTCCTGGTGCTGGCGCTGAGCATCTTCAATAGCCTGCTCGATTTGCACCTTTGGATCGGCGTTTTCCTCGATCTTATTATCGAAGAGAGCCATTAGGTACTTCCAGCCCTTAACAAATGGGTTCGCCATGGTGTGCTTCAACCTTTCTAGGTTAAAAATGTGCGTAATGTTCTGCTGTTTATACTAGCGAAGCGCTGTTTCCACCGCTTGTACTCCCCGCGGTCGCGGGCGCTTGCCGACGCCCCTTAACCACCACAGCCGACCTTTCTCGCAAGAGAATAGGCCGGCTGTTGACATAGACCGCTGTGGGCTAAAGCTCTGATGCGGCAGGTGCCGTATGGGCAAGCTCCTCATCCATGGAGGGCAGGGCCATGTAACCGGCCGCTTCAATCAATACGTCCGAGACTGAGCAATCCAGCGCGTGGCACACGGACGCAAGAAGCTCAGAGGAGACCTCCTTGCGGCCGCGTTCAAGTTCCGAAAGGTAACCCGGCGATACGCGGGCTACCCCGGCCAATTCGCGCAGGGTTACCCCTTTGTCCGCGCGGAAGGCGCGCAGCGTCAACCCAAGAGCCTCACGCAAAAGGGGCTCAGGGGTACGAGCAGTGGCGGGCGCCGCTGGTGCAACAGTGCCGTTTACCGGGTGTTCGAGGACTGCAGTAGAAGTGTTCATCACTATGGTCAACGCTCCTTGTCTCGTTATTGTTCCCGCAGTGCCGGATTTTCTTCCACAGTTGAGCCCAGGAGCCGCAAGGCGGCTGCGACCGTGGCCTCTCTGATTTCGTTTCGCTCTTTCCCCAACCCGGACAGCTGCTGCGAAAAACTGACTCCGCTAGGAGAAAAAATTCCGATATAAACCGTGCCCGCCGGCTTGCCTTCCTGTAGGTCTGGTCCCGCCACCCCGGTAAGGCCTATCCCCCAGTCCGCGGCGGTTTCTGCCACCGCCGCGCGCGCCATTGCAAGGGCGGTCTCCCCAGAAACCACACCGGCTGCTTCGATATCGGCTACCGGTTGGTGCAAAAAGTGGGATTTCACCTCGGTGGCATATGTTACAAGCCCTCCGCGCAACACAGCCGAAGCTCCAGGGACGGAAGCCACCGTGGCGCTGGCCAACCCAGCAGTAAGTGACTCACAAAAGGACAAAGTTTCGCCGCGCTCGGTGAGTTCAGATACGAGGCGGGCCGCCATGGAGCTCATGAACTACCTAGCTATTCTGCTTCTTGCCGTCGATGAGGTACTGAACGCCGGTAACCACGGTCACCACTGCAGCCAAGAGCATCACCAGGAAAGTAGGAACGTTCATCCACTCCGGCAAGGGCCACAGATACAGCCCTACTGCCAAGGATTGCAATACAGTCTTCAGCTTGCCGCCCTTCGAAGCAGGAACGACCTTGCCGCGGCGCAACAAAACCATACGCCAGATGGTGATACCGAACTCACGGATGAGAATGACCACGGTAATCCACACTGGCAGTACCCCAATGATGTTGAGGCACACCAATGCGGTAGTCATAAGCGCTTTATCCGCGATGGGATCAGCGATTTTGCCAAAATTGGTGATAAGGCCACGGGCACGTGCGATGTCCCCGTCGAGCTTATCTGTCAGCATTAGGGCCGCAAATAGGCCAAAAGCCCACCAGTCATGGCCGGCAATCACCAGCCATGCGAAAACCGGAATGAAAAGAATGCGCAGGCTGGTGAGAATATTTGGCAGGTTCCAATTGGATACCTGTGGATTCACATCCGAGGATTGCGCTGACTGTGTTCCGGGTTGATTCACGTTATACATACTACCTGTTAGCACCAAGCACCTGCGCTTGGATGCCCCTGCATTTTAAAATGCGAAGCATGAAGTATTTTGCTGTTAGCTACGACTACAACCCCAATAATCCTGAGATTGCTAAGGCTCGCCCCGCGCACCGCGAGTTTACCGCGCAACTTTTTGAGGAGGGCACCATCATTGCCACAGGCCCCTTGACGGATTCCAAGGGCGGCGCACTCATCATCGTGGGGCTTGCCGACGACGCCGTGGTCGCCGACGCCATCGCCCTCATGGACCAAGACCCCTTCTACCAAGCCGGCTGCATCACTGGCCGCAGCTTCCGCGAATGGAGTCCCGTCAACGCCCGCTTCTAGTGTGGTAGCTCTTCCTTGGGCAGGTCTTTGGCCTTGCCCAAGAATTCGCCCCTCTTGTTCCGGACGATCTTATTGCCTTCCTCGTCCCAGTCGAAGTGATTGTGCGATACCGGCACTCCGCCTTGGTTCTCATCGCGTTTACTTTTAATAATCGAGGCGATAACCGTAATGACTAGGACGCCCACGATCACAATAAGAGAGGTGATAGTGGAAAATTCTGGGATGGACTCCACATTCTCGCCGCCGTTTACAAACGGCAAGTTATTCTCATGCAGCGCATGGAACATGAGCTTTACACCGATGAAGCCCAAGATGATGCCCAAACCATAGGGCAGGTACACCAAGCGATCCAGCAGGCCATCCAGCAGGAAGTACATCTGGCGCAATCCCATGAGGGAGAAGGCATTGGTGGTAAAGACCAAGAACGCTTCCGAGGTAATGCCGTAAATGGCCGGAATGGAGTCGAAGGCAAACATCACGTCGATAAGGCCAATGGACACCAACGCGATAAATAGCGGGGTGAACGCGAATTTCCGCTTGCCCGAAGAATCTTCCACGCGGTGCGTGAGCTTATCCCCGTGGTAGCGCGGGGTGACGTGGACTACCTTGCGGATCAGCTTGATGATGCCCATGTCATTGGGATCGGTTTCGGGGGCGTCCCGAATCTCGTCGACGATGAGCTTGATCGCTGTGTAGATGAGGAAAATCGCGAACAGGTAGAAGATATCGGACCATGCCGCGATGACCGCAGCACCCAAAAGGATAAACACCAGGCGGCATGCCAAGGCAATAACGATACCGATAAGCAATACCTTCTGCTGGTACTTACGCGGGATCTTGAAGGCACCCATGATAAGCGCGAAAACAAAGAGGTTATCTACGGATAGCGCTTTCTCTGTCACGTAACCCGTGAGGTATTGGATGCCGTGCTCGTGGTCCCATATGGCCCACACTCCGGCACCAAAAAGTAAAGCGATACCGACATAGAATAGGGTCCAAAACCCGGATTCCTTCAGCGTCGGCTCGTGCGGGGTGCGCACGTGGGAGTAGAAATCAAAAACAAAGAATCCAAGAATGACGACGATGGAAATCGCCCAGATCCACAATGGCACATGCATTGGTACATCCCTCCGGTCGAAGATACAACAAAGTGACCGGAGGTCTCCCCCGCCCGGCTAGATAACTGCAGCCGGGCCGGCACGACCGGGAGCGTAACGCTTCCGTGCTGACGATCGATGCCGAAGGATGGGGTACTCCCCTCCAAGACCCGTCCAACCTTACACGATCTTAGAAGGCACCTGCCGAAGGGTTATACGTCGCCTGAACGGTACGGGTATCGCCGTCATCGCCCTGCGGGGAAGAATCGGAGCTTGGAGAAGAGTCGGCATCGGAAGTAGCGGCAGCTTCCTCCTGCTCCTGCTGCTGCATCTCCTCCTGAATCTCCTTCGGGGCTTCGGCAGGATCGGCGCCCTTAATCATCCAGATGATGGTATCGAGCTCTTCCGGCTTCACTAGGACCTCGCGGGCCTTGGAGCCCTCGGACGGTCCGACGACGCCACGAGATTCCATCAGGTCCATGAGGCGGCCGGCCTTGGCAAAACCGATGCGCAGCTTACGCTGCAACATCGAGGTCGAGCCCAACTGGGCGGTGACCACCAGCTCGACGGCCTCGAGGAGGTCGTCCATGTCCTTGCCAATTTCCTCATCGATTTCCTGCTTGGCCTCGGATTGCTTCTCTTCAGTCACGCCCTCGGTATAGTTCGGCGCTGCCTGCGACTTGGCGGCATCGACAACCGCCATGACTTCATCATCCGAGACGAATGCGCCCTGCATACGCACAGGACGCTTGCCCTGCGGAATGAAGAGGCCATCGCCCATACCAATGAGCTTTTCCGCGCCGCCCTGATCCAAGATAACGCGGGAGTCCGTCAGTGAGGACGTCGCAAAGGCCAAGCGTGAAGGCACGTTGGTCTTAATCAGACCGGTCACCACGTCAACGGACGGGCGCTGGGTTGCCAGCACCAGGTGAATTCCGGCGGCACGCGCCTTCTGGGTGATGCGGACGATGGAGTCCTCAATCTCCTTTGGCGCGGTCATCATCAGGTCCGCCAGCTCGTCAACGACACAGACGATGTACGGGTACGGGCGTACCTCGCGCTCGGATCCTGCCGGTGCCTGGTATTCGCCGGAGATCACCTTGCGGTTATAGTCCTCAATCTTGCGCACGCGAGCAGCCTTCATATCCATGTATCGCTGCTCCATCTCCTCCACCAGCCACTGCAGGGCTGCTGCGGCCTTTTTCGGCTGGGTAATGATGGGCGTGATCAAGTGCGGAATGCCCTCGTACGGGGTAAGTTCCACCATCTTCGGGTCCACCAAGATGAGGCGAACCTGCTCAGGGGTGGCTCGGGTAAGCAGCGAGACCAACATGGAGTTAACGAAAGCGGACTTACCGGAACCGGTAGCGCCGGCGACCAGCAAGTGCGGCATCTTTTGCACCGAGAACGAGGTGTATTCGCCTTCGATGTCCTTGCCCAAACCGATGAGCATGGGATCCGGTGAGCTGGTCATGCTTGGCGCATCAAGCACCTCGCGCAGGTGCACCATCTCGCGGTCTGGGTTCGGAACCTCAATGCCGACGGCCGACTTGCCGGGGATGGGAGTGAGCAAGCGTAGATTATCCGTGGCCACGGCGTAGGCCAGATTGGACTGCAGGTTCGTAATCTTCGATACCTTGACGCCTGGTCCTAGCTCGATTTCATAACGGGTCACTGTTGGGCCACGGCTAAAGCCGGTTACCTGGGCATCGACCTTGAACTCTTCGAAGACATCGGTGATGGCCTCGATGATGCGGTCATTAATCTCCGTGCGCTCCTTGGCCGGAGTGCCCGGGGTCAGCAGGTCTGTGGTGGGAACCGCGTAGTTCTCATTGCCAAACTGCGCGGACGGCGCAGGAGCAGCAGAAGTACCCGTTTCCCCTGCGGCCTCGGTCGCAGGCTCGGTGGAGTCCACCTGTGCACCGGTCGTAGCGTCGCGTCCGGAGCGCTCGCGGAAGAGTTGGCGGGCCTTCTCGTGCGCGGACGATACTGCATCAGCGCCTCCTTCCACCGCGGATCCAGCAGCGCCTGCAGCTGCACCGGCTGCTGCAGCGCCAGCGGCACCGGCAGCACCCGCAGCAGCAGTCTTTGCTGCGCCACTTGCTGCTCCCGCAGCACCCGCGGCGCCCGCAGCCGCACCAGCGGCCGAGCCAATTGCGTTACCGGCGGCGGTGCCAGCATCAGCACCCGCTGCCGTAGCCGATCGAGCAGAAGGAGAAGTGGAACGTTGACGAGTAGTGCCCAGCACTCGAGTTGGTTCCGGATCCCCGGAGTCCGGTTGTGCCGTCGACGACGCAGCGGCGTCGTCCACTACCGGGATCTCATCGGTATCGCCAATGTCACGAGAGACCGGCTTTTCAGCCGCGTTAGACACGGACTGGAACCCGCCACGCGTTGGTGCACTAAAGGCGCGGGTGGCCTGTTCCTCCTCTGCTGCAGCAGGGGAATCCACCGGATAAGAAGAACCACGCGGGGCGGGGTCTTCAGAGGGGCGTCGGAAAGCGCGCAGGCTTCCACCACGCTCAGAGGAACGACGCTTGGCCACAGGTCGTGCTGGGCGCTCGCTGCGCTCACGGCCTTCCGCGATGTCATCAATATCGCCAGTCACGTGGCCGTAGAGGTCATCGCCCTCTTCGTCGTAATAGTCTTCATCCGTACCACCAAAGCGGGAGAAGGCCGCAGCTATGGCATCAGCCACCAACTCATAGGCCTCGCGGATAGTAATGCCGGTGACTAACAAGGCGCCGTAAATAATGACGAGGAAAAGCAACGGCACTGCGACGAAAGAGGTAAAGGCCGTCTCCAGAAGGCCGCCGATGGCGTAGCCGATTACACCGCCAGCACCACCGGCGCTGTCCGGGGTAAAGCCAAGCTCAGGGGTGCCAGCAAAGATGTGGATCAAGCTGAGCATGGCAAGGACGATGATGCTGATACCGCCCACAATGCGCGGCTTAAAGTGCCCCGCTGGGCCGGAGATATCCATCATCAAGGAAATGGCCAAGGCCACCAGTGCCACCGGCAGCACCCAGGCGCCTGCACCAATGACATAGCGGACGATATTGCCCACCCAGGCGCCAACCTGGCCAGCAACGCCAAACCAGACGGTAGCAGCGAGCACGATGGCAATGCCGATGAGAACGAGTGCCACCGCATCAGGATTTTTCACCTGAATACCGCGTGATTCTTCCTCGCTTGCTTCCATCGTAGAAAGCTCTTCTTCCGCGGCTACATCGCGCGCCCGAGTAACCTTGCTCTTCTTCTTTTTCTCCCCGCGTGCAGAAATTTCTTCCGGCTCCCTCGTCGTCTCGTACTCCTCGGTGTCATATACGTCTTCGCTGGGCTTGAGCCCGGCCACGCCATGGCTTACACCCCGCGCCATATTTCCCATGCCGCGGGCCGTGGCACTAAAGGCAACGCCCAAGCCCTTGCCGACGGCCCGGAACGCACTACCCGTACGCTCCTGCGAGGTCGCCGCCGCGCGCCGATGCGAAGACGTCATAGCCAAGGTTTCCGGCATGCCAGCACCGGACCGGCTGCGGCCCGACGGCCGGGAACGATTCGACTTTCGGCGCGTTCCGCGCGAAGAGGCATTTTTGACAGACATGCCTCTACTCTAACCGGGCTACCCCACAAATCACATTAGCCACACGCGTTTCCCTAGCACCTGCCCCCTTTAAACTGTCGGCACACACGTCACGCGCGGCCCACGACATAAAAGTGATAGCTAAATCAATATTAAAGGCTTGACCTTACGATAGCTTTGGCATTACCTTCTACCGTCACTTCAGCAGCATCACGCCCGAAGGACCAGAGGATGAGCTCGCCCACCTCGCCCGAAACGCGGACCACGGCATCGCCCTTATCCGCCACGCCATGGGTATCTGCGGCAACGATTCGCGGCAATCCTTCCGGCTGCACAATGACCGGACGTTCAGATTTGCGCAGAGCCAACTTGGCCAAGGGCTTTAGGTAGCCATGCATCTGCTGCTTGATGCGCGCCGAAAAGTCGCGTGGGCCCATGCCATTAGCCCGGCGAATATCCTCGTGGTGAACAAAGTGCTCCACAAAGTTTTGCTGTGCATCCACGAACCGGACGGGGTTATAGGCAGCAGGTCCCCTCCCCCAGTCATCAACCAACTCATCAAAGTCGCGTTCGGCTACCTTGCGTGATTCCTCTTCCAGCCGGCCGGAAAATGCTTTAACGAAGATGCCGGCGGCTGCATCTGGGCGATTTTCCCGCACCCACAAATGTACGGCTAGGTCGCGGGTTGTCCAGCCCTCGCACAAGGTTGGGGCATCGGGACCAAGCTTATGAAATAGCGCTACCATCTTGGCGCGCTCAGCAGAAGAAAACGACATAAGCCCCAGCATACCGAGCTAGCTGGCATGCTGGGGCTTGCTTTCGCTTAGCGCGAGGAACCCGCGCTATTTACAGGGACTCACGAGAAGCGTCAACGTCTTCTTCATCGGTAACCAAAGGGCCGGAGTTGGTCGGCACGATGGTCGGAAGGATAACCGGCTCGCGCTTGTACTTGGAATCCATGAGCTTGGATACCTTACGGCGCAGCTTCTGCACCATGCGATAGGTATCGTTCTCCCCTTCAGCGGCGAGATCGTTCATGGTGTTTTCCACCATCTCCGCAACCTCCGGCACGATGCCGCGGTCATCATCGGAGAAGCCGGTGGTAGATACCGTTGGGTGCTCCAGCAGGCGCGAGGTGCGGTTATCAATCACACAGGTGATAGAAACCACGCCGCCGGTACCCAGGTTGGTGCGATCAGCCAAGGTATCAGCGTCCACATCACCCATGGATACGCCGTCGACGTACAGGTTACCCACCTGCATCTGGCCTACGACCTCGGCGCGCCCCTTGCGCAGGTCCACGACGACGCCGTTTTGTGCCAGCACCGTACGGTCGCGGTCCACACCGGTGGAGATAGCCAGTTCCTTATTGGCGCGCAGGTGGCGCCACTCGCCGTGCACCGGCATCGCGTTGCGCGGGCGCGCTGCGTTGTACAGGAAGAGGAGCTCGCCAGCGTAACCGTGACCGGAAGCGTGGACCTTTACGTCCTGGTTGGTAATAACGTTGGCACCGATCTGGGACAACATGTTGATGACGCCGTAAACGGCCTCCTCGTTACCCGGAATGAGCGAGGAAGAGAAGATGATGGTATCGCCATCGCGGACGGTAATCTGACGGTGTTCGCGGCGGGCCATACGCGACAGTGCGGCCATGGGCTCACCCTGCGTACCGGTGGTAATCAGCATGGTCTTATGCGGAGCCATCTTGGCGGCCTCATCGATGGGGATGATGGTGCCGCGTGGAACCTTCAAGAAGCCCATCTTCTCCGCGATTTCCATGTTGCGCATCATCGAACGGCCATTGAAAGCCACCTTGCGGCCGTTGGCCACAGCGGCGTCGATAGCGGCCTGGACACGGTAAACGTTGGAGGCAAAGGACGCCAAGATTACGCGCTGCTTAGCGCCGGCGACGAGCCGCTTGAAGTTGGCAGGAATATCACCCTCAGATGCCGAAACACCGGGGACGGTTGCGTTGGTGGAATCACACAGCATGAGGTCAACACCCTCATCACCATAGCGGGACAGGGCTGGGAGGTCCGTTGGACGGTTATCCAGCGGGGTCTGGTCCAGCTTGATGTCACCGGTGTGGATGATATTGCCGGCTGGGGTTCCCAGCATGATGCCCAAGGCATCCGGCACGGAGTGGTTGACGGCCCAGAAGCGTACGCGGAACGGACCGTAGGTTACGTCCGACTTTTCATTAACCTCGACGAACTTCGGCTTCTGGCGGTGCTCCTTACACTTTGCAGCAATAAGCGCGATGGTGAAGCGGGAAGCAACGATGGGAATATCCGGACGCAGCTTAAGCAGCCACGGGATAGCGCCGATGTGGTCCTCGTGCGCGTGAGTAACGACGAGGGCCTTGACCTTGTGGATCTTCTTCTCAATCGGGCCAAAGTCAGGCAGGATGAGGTCCACGCCTGGCTCACCAGAGGATGGGAAGAGCACACCACAGTCGATGATGATGAGGTCATCACCGTACTCGAAGACGGTCATATTACGGCCGATCTCCGAAATACCGCCCAGAGCGTAAATACGCAGGGCATCCTTCGGCTGCTTCGGTGGCTCCGGCAGGCGCTTGGTCAGATCCGCGCCCTGCATAGACTTGGGCACGTTGCGGCGGCCACGGTTATTGCGGCCGCGGCCCTTACCATTGCCGTTCTTTCCGTTGCCATTGCCGTTCTTGCCGCCGTGGTTATTGTTTCCACCGTGGTTATTGCCATTGCCGTTGCCGTTTCCACCACGGCCACGGCCGCGGCTGCCACGGGAACGGGAGCGACGATTGTTGCTGCCGCCATCATTGTTGTTGTCGGAAGAATTCTTCTTGCCAGAATTGCCTTTGTCGCCCTTCGCGGAATTATCCTGTGCGGAATTGCCCGCATCAGTTGCTGGGGCTTGGAAAACTGGCGAAGCCGCCTCGTTGGAGGCGGTTTCGTTTTCCGCCGGTGGGCCCGCCTTGCGGGTCACCTTGCGGGAACGGTTACGGGGTTCATTCATTCTTAGAGGACTCCAGATTGTTCCAGATCACGGCGAAGTACCTCGCGTTCCTCCTCGCTCGCAGCGGTGACAGGAAGACGGGTATCGCCAACTTCGATGCCCTGCAGGCGCAGGGCTTCCTTTGCAAACGTCGCTCCGCCCAACCGAGCTTGTGCATGGGTGAGCGGAAGGAGCGTAGTGACATTGATTTCTCGGGCGCGGGCCATATCGCCCGCGTCGAAAGCTTCATAAAGTTCTACCAAGGCACGCGGTGCAACATGGCCGATGACGGAGATGAAACCAGAAGCGCCGAGGGAAAGCCACGGCAGGTTAATCGGATCATCACCGGAATACCAGGCCAAACCGGTTTCTTGGATGAGTTCTGCGGCCGCAGGAAGGTCGCCCTTGGCGTCCTTTACGGCTTGGATGGTCGGCAAATCCGCAAGGCGGCGGAGGGTATCCGGCGCCACTGGGATGCCCGAGCGGCCAGGGATGTCATAGACACAGATCGGCAGATCCGTGGCTTGCGCGACTGCGGCAAAGTGCTCGTAAACGCCCTTTTGAGATGGCTTGGAGTAGTACGGAGTTACCACCAGCAAGCTGTCTGCCCCCGCGTCAGCGGTGGTCTGAGCCAACTTAATGGAGGTTGCGGTGTCATTCGTTCCGGCACCGGCGCAAAGCTTTGCGCGATCTCCTACTTCTTCCTTTACGGCTTTGAGCAGCTCCAGCTTCTCTTCAACTGAAGTGGTCGGTGATTCGCCGGTGGTTCCACCTAGGATGAGCGAATCAACGCCATTGTCAACGAGATGAGCTGCTAGGCGACGACCTGCTGCAACGTCCAGCGCACCGTCACGGTCAAACGGGGTGACCATGGCGACGCCGATGCGTCCAAAGGTGTCGACGCCAGTCTTTGCTGTCATACCTGTGCTCATAGCCGTCAAGATTACCCTTTTGGCTTGCAATTAGCCGCATCGGGGTCACGCGCGTGTTAGGCGTAGGGGCTTGCCGCCATCTGGGTTCCATCAGCCAGAGTGGTGATGTTGAAATCATCAAACAGCACTGGGGCCTTGCTTTGCAGCAGTTTCAGGCACTCCACCGCAACGTGGCGGAGCTCCTCATCGGCCTGCTCGGCGGCACGAGCACCAATAAAGTGACGCCACGCCCGATAGTTGCCGGTGACAACAATGCGCGTTTCTGTGGCGTTGGGAAGAACGGCACGCGCCGCCTGGCGGGCCTGCTTCTTGCGGAGGAGCGCGTTGGGCTCATCCAGCTTCTCCTCTAGTGCGCTAAGCAGTTCATCGTAGACAAAGCGAGTCTCATCTACCGCTTGCATTACCAATCGGCTAAGTTGCTCGTCCTCAGCCACCAATTTAGGCAGGACCACCTCGGTCTCCTCCGGGTGGACAAAGCGCTGGGAGAGCTGCGAGAAGGAAAAGTGCCGGTGGCGCACGAGCTCATGGCTCGCCGAACGCGACAGCCCTGTGATGTACATCGTGGCTGTGGCATGCTCGAGCAACGCAGTATGGCCTACCTCCATGATGTGGTGCAGGTAGGCTTCATTAGTTGCCGTGCGAGGATTTGGCTTATCAAAGGACTCGTAGCAAGCCCGTCCAGCAAACTCGACGAGTGCTTCCCCATCAGAGGCCGAGTCATCCGCGTGCCACTCCACGCCCTGCGGAGCGTGGAACTGCGTTGCGGCAATGAGCTGAATATCTAGCTCACTTGCTTTAGCCATGGCTTAAAGCCCCAGGTACTTGTCGAGGCCCACGACTAGGCCCGGGTGATCCGCAATTTGGCGCACACCCACCAGTACGCCCGGCGTGAAGGACGCGCGGTCATAGGAATCCTGGCGGATGGTCAGCGACTGACCTTGAGCACCAAAGATGACCTCCTCGTGTGCCACCATGCCACGGGTGCGAACCGCGTGTACCGGAATGCCATCGACAGTGGCGCCGCGAGCACCATCGAGCTGCTTTTCCGTAGCATCCGGCATGTCACCCAGACCAGCCTCCTTGCGGGCGGCGGCAATTCCCTCAGCGGTATGGATCGCAGTACCGGACGGCGCATCCAACTTGGTTGGGTGGTGGAACTCAATTACCTCTGCCGTTTCGAAGAACTTGGCAGCCTGCTTAGCTAGCACCATGGTGAGAACTGCAGAAATGGCAAAGTTCGGCGCAATGAGGACATTGCCGGCACCGTCCTGCTTGGTCCACTCCTCTACCTGAGCCAAGCGATCCTTATCAAAGCCGGTGGTTCCCACCACGCAGTGGATTCCGTGGGAGATGCAGAATTCAAGGTTTCCCATTACGGAATCTGGCTGGGTAAAGTCCACGATGACCTCTGCGTGGGCGTCGATAAGCTGCCGCAAATCATCATCGCGACCGATTTCTGCCACCAGCTCTAGGTCATCTTCCGCGTTGACACCTTCAACGATTGCCTGACCTACGCGCCCGTGGGCGCCTAGCACGCCAACCTTGATAGCCATGGTGTGTTCTCCTTCTTCAGCCACATCGGTAGTACTTTTCTCCCCATCCTAACGCGCATGGAGGTTGCACAATTCTTCACCTTCCTTGGAATGGAATTGCCCCCTTCGACGATGCCCCCTCATTCTCCCTAGGATGGCAAGCATGTAGATATATATCGCTTCCGTTCCTGTAGACGACGTTGCCCGCGCTCACGATTTTTACGTCAATACCCTTGGCTTCCGAGTTAAGGATGACGTAACTCACGGCGATTTCCGGTGGCTTACCGTTACCAATGCTGAAGGTGAGGGAAATACCGAGCTGCTTCTGGAACCGAAGGGCCATCCCGCTGCCAAAGACTACGCCGCAGCACTCAAGGCCGACGGTATTCCGGTCACGCAGTTCCTGTCCGCGGATGTGGAAGCCGAATATAAGGAGCTCAGTGACAAGGGCGTGAAGTTCACCATGGAGCCCACCGATGTTGGGCCGTCCATCATCGCTGTTTTCGATGACACCGTAGGTAACCTTATTCAGCTGGTGGAACTGAAGAAGTAACCGCACCCTTCCTTCTCACACAGGTTAACAATTGCATCACTTCCTACTGTACGTCCCATCTTCCCCAGTAGAATGGGTGTAACAACACGGTACGCACCAAGGAAGTGATGAATATGTCTCCCTCAAATTTCTCTCGCACTATCGCCGTGGCCATCAGCGCAGGATGCGCGTTAGCAGTTGCCGCTTGTTCCGCTGAAGACACTACGCAGGCAGGCACACCGGCGTTTAGTGAGGTTCAGTCAACTACCGACACTGCTGAAGTTCAGACCACCTCCGCTACCCCTGCCACCACTTCTGCACCGCGCAGTACCTCAGCGGCGAATGAAGAAATGCAGAAGCTCTCCCATGACTCAGCCCCAATGACGTTCGCCGGTATGGGCACGGCCTCTCTCGAGGACCAACAGCATATGCCAGAGAATCTCGGAAACCTCATCCCCACGGGTGTGCGAGTGGGGGCGCACGATGGGTTCACCCGCGTCGTCATTGACTTGGAGGGCGAAGGTGAACCGGGCTGGTTTACGTCCTATACCGATAGCCCTACCCAACAAGCATCCGGCAAGCCGGTTGAGCTCCAAGGAAATACCTTCCTCAACCTAGGCATTGAGGGAACGCCGTGGCCTTCTACCCCAGAGCTAAAAGAAAAGTACATGCAGCCAGGCACTACCCCTGGTGCCGGGGTGGTCAGCGCAGTCAACTACACCACCACCTTTGAGGCGCAAACACAGCTCATTATCGGTCTAGAGAAGAAGACTGCCTACTCCGTGACGTATCTAAAGGACCCGTCCCGCGTGGTCATTGACTTCCAGAACTAACGTATAGCGGCGCCTCTAAATGGTGCACACCTTACAAAGAAGGCTCTGCTTTCCAGCGAGTGAACTGGAAGGCAGAGCCTTCTTTGCGCTTAGGGATTAGTCCTCAACCGGAACCAGGGAAATCTTGCCGCGATTATCAATATCCGCGATTTCTACCTGAACCTTATCGCCAACGTTGATGACGTCTTCTACCTTCTCGATACGCTCGTCGCCACCCAAGTTGGAAATGTGGATCAAGCCATCGCGACCCGGGGTCAAGGAAACGAATGCGCCGAACGGCACGGTCTTTACCACGGTGCCCAGGAAGCGCTCTCCTACCTTCGGCAGCTGTGGGTTTGCAATGGAGTTCACCTTATCGATGGCAGCATCCGCAGCCTCACCGGTAGCAGCGGAAACGTAGACGGTTCCGTCATCCTCGATGGAGACATCGGCGCCGGTTTCCTCGGTAATCTGGTTGATGGTCTTGCCCTTTGGTCCGATAAGCTCACCGATCTTATTAACCGGGATCTTCACGGAGGTGATCTTCGGTGCAAGGCCAGACATCTCATCTGGGGTATCGATGACCTCAGCCATGGTTTCCAGGATGGTAGAGCGGGCATCGCGAGCCTGCTCCAGGGCCTGGGCCAGGACCTTAGACGGGATGCCATCCAACTTGGTGTCCAGCTGCAGGGCGGTGATGTACTCAGAGGTACCGGCGACCTTGAAGTCCATATCGCCAAAGGCATCCTCGGCACCGAGGATATCTGTCAGGGCGACGAACTTTTCCTTGCCATTTACCTCGCCAGAGACCAAGCCCATAGCGATGCCAGCTACCGGAGCCTTCAGCGGGACACCGGCATTGTAGAGGGACAAGGTGGAGGCACACACAGAGCCCATAGAGGTGGAGCCATTGGAGCCCAAGGCCTCAGAGACCTGACGGATGGCGTAGGGGAAGTCCTCACGGGATGGGATGACCGGAAGCAGAGCGCGCTCGGCCAAAGCACCGTGGCCGATCTCGCGGCGCTTCGGGGAGCCCACGCGGCCAGTCTCGCCAGTGGAGAATGGCGGGAAGTTGTAGTGGTGCATGTAACGCTTGGATTCCACCGGGGTCAGGGAATCAATCTGCTGCTCCATCTTGAGCATGTCCAGGGTGGTAACACCCAGAATCTGGGTCTCACCGCGCTCGAACAGGGAGGAACCGTGAGCACGCGGAACCAGGTCCACCTCAACGGAGAGGTCGCGGATATCGGTAACGCCGCGGCCATCGATACGGAAGCCCTCGGAGAGGATCTTGTGGCGCACGATCTGCTTCATCAGGGCGTTATAAGCACCGCGGATCTGCTTGGAGGCATCGGCCTCATCCAAGTCCTCGAACTGGTCCAAGAGCTTTTCTTCGACCTGCTCCATGTATTCATTGGTGGCATCGTCGCGTTCCTGCTTACCCGGAATGGTCAGCAGCTTCTCTAGCTTCTTTGCAGCAGCCTTCTCCACTGCCGCAAAGACATCATCGCCGTATGCCGGGAAGAGTGGGAACTCCTGGGTTTCCTTGGCGGCACGCTCGGCCAGACCGTTCTGGGCCTCGCACAAGGTCTTAATGAATGGCTTTGCTGCCTCCAAGCCTTCAGCAACGGTTGCTTCCTGCGGTGCAGGAGCGCCATCGGCAATGCGCTCAGCAACGTTGGTGCCGGCACCGGCCTCGACCATCATGATGGCTACGTCGTCCTTACGGCCCTTTTTGACAATGCGGCCGGCAACGACCATCTCAAAGAGAGCGCGCTCGTGCTGCTCGTGATTCGGGAAGGCCACCCACTGGCCCTCGGGGTGCTTATCATCAGCGATCAGTGCCATGCGGACACCGCCGACAGCGCCGGAAACGGGCAAGCCGGACAGCTGGGTGGCGGCGGAAGCGCCGTTGATAGCAACGACGTCGTAGTACTCTTCCGGATCCTGGGACATCACGGTAACAACGACCTGGACCTCGTTGCGCAGACCCTTGACAAAGGTTGGGCGCAGCGGGCGGTCGATAAGGCGGCATGCCAGGATGGCCTCAGAGGAAGGGCGGCCCTCACGGCGGAAGAAGGAGCCCGGAATCTTGCCGGCGGCGTACATACGCTCTTCTACGTCCACCGTCAGCGGGAAGAAGTCGAATCCCTCGCGCGGCTGGTTGGACGCGGTGGTCGTGGCCAGCAACATGGTGTCATCGTCTAAGTAGGTGGTCACGGAGCCGTCTGCCTGCCGAGCCAGCTGGCCGGTTTCAAAGCGCAGGGTGCGGGTGCCAAAGTCACCATTGTCTAGCGTGGCAATGGCCTCGGTAATGCCAAAGTCCTCGTCAATATTGAACTCGACGGAGTTCTGAACGCTCATTAAAAAATGTCTCCTTGAGTGGTTTAGGCGATCGTCGGTGCCGCCTGGTCGATTTTGTCTATGACAACGGTGTCAAATTCTAACAGAAAAACCACAAAAGCCCCGCCAAAGGGCGGGGCGAGGTGGCCGAAGCTGGGCCGAAATTAACGGCGCAGACCCAGGCGAGAGATCAGATCACGATAGCGATCGACGTTGTTCTCAGCCAGGTACTTCAGCAGGCCACGACGGCGACCAACCATCAGCAGCAGACCACGACGGGAGTGGTGATCGTGCTTGTGGAACTTCAGGTGCTCGGTCAAAGTATTGATGCGGGAGGTCAGCAGGGCAACCTGTGCCTCAGGGGAACCGGTATCGGTTTCGTGCAGGCCGTACTCCTTGAGAATTTCGGCCTTCTTCTCAGTGGTCAATGCCATGAGTATTTCTCCTTTATTTCAGTCCACATTATCGTGACGCTTAAGCCTGCGCTGGCGCAGTACTTGTGCGTGCCGCAACTGCTGTGAACCGCAGTCGCTAAGCCAAACAAACACCCTACAGCGCCGAGGCAGAGAAAATCAAAACCACATGGCTTCTAGGCTGTGCTTTTAAAGCTCGCTGAAGAGCGTCTCAAGGCGTTCGACAAACTCTCGCACAAAACGCTCACTATCCACACCCACAGCTACCCGGGCGGTGGGTGGCGCATCCAATCGCTTTTCATCCGCGATTGTCCGCCCACGGGTAGGGCCGGTGGTGTCAGTCTTGAGGTTTATCGAAAGGACGTCGACAAGCGAGGCATCTGCCGCCACCGCAACGGCCAATGGATCGTGCAGGCCGCACCCGCCCAAGTGCGGCGATGTGGTGGCGTAAGCACGAATGTAATAGTCCACCATATCCGCAAAAATGCGGCCGGCGCGGGTTCCGGTAGCGCGCCAACGCGCAGACTCCGCCGTGGTCAAAAGCGTGCGCAAGGTGACGTCCAAGCCCACCATGGTGGTATCACTTGTGTGGCGGAACAGGTAATCAGTAGCTTCCGGATCCTGGGAGATATTGGCCTCGGACCACGGCGTGACGTTGCCCGGAACCGTGAGAGCCCCGCCCATCATCACCAAGTGTGCGGCCGTGGCAAAGGAAGGGTCCTGCTGCATGGCGGCAGCAATCGTGGTGGACGGGCCGGTCGGAATGATTACTAGATCATCGCTGTGCTCGTGCACGGCCTCGATGAGGAACTCAGCCGCTGGTTGGGACTGCGCCTGGGTGGTTGCCGGCGGAAGCAGGACCTCCCCCACGCCGTTGTGGCCGTGGATTAAAGAAGAAATCTCGCTTGGCCGAAAACCATCCGGGCTAGGTCCGGCAAAGACCGGAATATCGTCTTGGCCCAGTAGTTCTAGAAGGGCCAGTGTATTGCGCACGGCTAAGGGCACGGTCACGTTGCCGTACGTGCAGGTCACGCCGATTAAGTCCAGGTCCGGATGGGCGATGGCATACGCCAGCGCTAGGGCATCATCAATGCCGGTATCAAGATCGAGAATCGCCTTCATTTATTTCTCCCGCAGGAAGTAGTCCTTCGCGGTCCAGCCCTGCGCCTTAGCATCGGCGGCTAGCACCTGGCGGGCCTTGGCTACGTCATTGGCCATCGCTTCTAGCAGCTCGTCTACGGAATTGAACTTCACCATATCGCGGAGGTGGCCCACAAAGTGCACCGTAGCCTCGTAGCCGTACAGGTCAGCGTCGCGGTCGAGCACGAAGGACTCAATGGAGCGCTCCTCATCGCCAAAGGTGGGGTTGGTGCCTACGGAAATAGCGGCCGCATAGGCCACGCCAGGCCGCATATCCCCCTCGATAGAGGAATCAGAGTGAACGATGAACCAGCCCGCGTACACACCATCGGCCGGGATGGCCACCGTATCCGGGAAATACTGATTGGCCGTAGGGAATCCGAGCTCCTTGCCTCCACGTCCTGCGCCGCGCACTACGGGCCCGGTCACAGTGAAATGGCGACCGAGAGCCCAGTTTGCGGATTCGATATCCCCCTGCGCAAGGCACTCACGAATGTGGGTGGAGCAAATGCGCACGCCCTCATCATCCAGCAGTGGGACGATGTCCACACTAAAGCCGAACTCGGCACCAAAGTCCTGCATAGCCTGGGCGGTTCCGGTCGCGCCGGCGCCAAAGGTGAAGTTCTCTCCTACCACGATGTGCTGGGCTGCGAGCTTTCCTACCAATAAATCTTCTACGTAGGGCCGTGGCTCCACCCCAGCAAGGTCTCGGGTGAAGTCAATAACGAGCACGGCTGCAATGCCCATCTCTTCGGCCAATTCCAGTCGGCGTTCAAAGCTCAGCACCGCCAACGGCGCACGTTCCGGGAGGAATACCGACACCGGGTGCGGGTCAAAGGTCACCATGACAGGGCGCTCACCATGAGCGCGTGCATGCTCCACGCAGGCGGAGATGAGCTGCTGATGGCCGCGGTGCAGGCCATCAAAAACGCCGATGGTTACTGACGTTGGGCCCACTTCCGCGGGGATGTCATCGATTCCGTACCAAATATCCACGCAGACCATCGTAGAGCATAGACTTAGAGGCTATGACTGATGCGCTCGCAAACTCCGGACTCGTCATCGTAGACAAACCCGCCGGCATGACCTCCCACGATGTTGTCGGCCGCCTACGCAGGTACTTTCGCACCAAGAAGGTAGGCCACGCCGGCACCCTCGACCCCATGGCCACCGGCGTGCTTGTCCTAGGCATGGAGCGTGGCACCAAGTTCTTGGCCCACATGGTTGCCTCCACTAAGTCCTATGACGCCACCATTCGCCTCGGCGCCGCCACCACAACCGATGACGCCGAGGGGGAGCGCTGCTGGGGCGCTAGCGCTGCGGCAATTGACCGCACCGCAATCGAGGCAGAGATTGCCAAGCTCACCGGCGACATCATGCAAAAGCCCGCGGCCGTATCCGCAATTAAAATTAACGGCCGCCGCGCCCATGAGCTAGTACGCGAGGGCCAGGAGGTAGACATTCCCGCCCGCCCAGTAACGGTAGATAGATTTGACGTCCTGGCCGAGCGCCGCGAGGGCGACTACATCGATCTAGACGTCACGGTGGACTGTTCTTCCGGCACCTATATCCGCTCCCTGGCCCGCGATCTGGGCGAGGCCCTGCAGGTGGGCGGGCACCTGACCGCCTTGCGTCGCACTGAGGTGGGCCCTTTTGCACTTGTCGACGCCCTCTCGCTCGACGCCCTTGCCAAATCCCCTCGCCTTTCCCTCAGCTTGGATGAGGCCTTGGCTCGCTGCTTCCCCGTCCTTTCCGTCACAGAGGAGGAGGCCGCCGCCCTCGCCATGGGCAAATGGCTAGAGCCCCGCGGGCTCAAGGGCGTCCACGCTGCTGTGGCCCCTAATGGCCAAGCCGTGGCGCTCATTAAAGAAAAAGGCAAGCGCCTGGCCACCGTATTTGTGGCACGGCCCTCTACCCTTTAGCGACTAAAATCTAAGGCTGGAACCGAGGTGGAGACGATAACGTAGCCGTCTCGAATTACCCAGCGCCCGGTGATAAAAGGCACCGGTGTGGGCCTAGCCAAAATATAGGAAATTAACGTGCCATCTTCGCGCAGGTCGATTTCTGCCTGGTCAAAGTCCAGCCAGCGAAAAGTCATGGGAAACCACGACTTATACGTGGCCTCTTTGGCGCAGAAGAGCAAACGATCCGGGCAGGTAATCCCCGCCTCACGAAGCCGTAAAAGCTGCGGCATCTCCCCCGCTCGGGCGATCATGGTGAGCACATGATCCGGCAGCGGTTCGGCGGGTTCTGCATCCAGGCCTACGGATTTTAAGGCTGAGGTAGGGGCAACCACCGCAGCCCGCATCCCCTCGGTATGCGTCATCGAGCCGACAAAGCCTTCTGGCCACAGCGGCATGCCGCGCTCGCTGCGCAAAATCGGCGTCGCCGGGCTGGCACCTAATTCCTGCAAGGCTCGGTGCGCGCACCACCGAGCATCACCGAACTCGGCCTTGCGTACATCAACTGCCTGGGAAACCAGAGACTTTTCTTCGGCCGCGAGGCCTTCAAAATTAGCCAAATCCGCGTAACCCGAATCCGTGCGCACATAGCAATAGCGCGCACTTTCAGGAAATAGCTCTGGATACATCATCGTGCCTCCTCCCCTTCAAAAGAACGCAGTACCGGATAGGGCCACGTCTGGGTGCTGTCGCGCCCCTGCCATTCGCGTGGATACCCCAATGACGTCTCGATGTGGTCAACGCCGTCCACATTCATGCGAGACGGCATATGAAGGTGCCCATAGATGACGGACTGCGCGTTATAGCGCCGCGGCCACGACCGCGTATGCCTAGTTCCGCACCACAAGGCAATTTCCGGAAAGCGCAATAGCATTGTCGGTTCTTGGACCAGCGGCCAATGGTTAACCAACACGGTAGGACCATGTACTCGGGAAAGGCGCTTGATGGAATAGGCCAACCTATCCCCACACCACGCCCGCACGTCTACGAAGGGGGCGATGGCGAACTCATCGGTCATCATCAGTTGTTTTGCGCGCGCCGCCTCAATGGCTTCGTCCACGCTAAGGCCATGCGGACGGAAACTGTAGTCATACAAAGTAAATAGCGGAACGATGGTGGTCCCGTGAAATACTGGATACGGGTCTTCTGGAGTGATAACTCCAATTTCCCTACACCTTTCCACCAGGTGCGCATACTTATCTCGGCCTTGATAACGATCCTGGGAGCGGGAGAATAACTCATGGTTGCCCGGCACCCAGATGACCCTGGCATAGCGATCATTGAGCTGGCGCAAAATACGAATGATGAGATCGGTACGCTCTGCGACGTCCCCGGCCACGATGAGCCAATCCGCGGGATCGGGCGGAGTAAGCTGATCAATGCGCTCGCTATTGGCGCTGACCGCTCCATGCAGGTCAGAAACCGCCCACACTGTTGGCATAGGTTTCTCACCTGCCTTCCTAGAATCTGCGCGCTGCACGGAGCAGCACACCGCGCGAGAGTATCAACACGCCCACTTTAGCGCAGCTAGCGCTCCTGTACTACGGCCCATTTCATCGATCGGAACCGGTAGACCACACCCACCATGCGGAAAGCAATGAAGGCCGCGAGGCCACACCACACGCCGGTTAAGCCTGTGCCCATAAAGTGCGCCAAGATAACGCCCGGCAAAAATCCCACCAGGACCGAAGAAATGGTCAGCGTACGCAGGAAGGCAGCATCGCCGGCACCCAGCAAGACACCATCGAAGGCGAAGACCACGCCACCGCCGATAACCATGGCTACCAGGATCCACCACGGCTTAGAGATGGCATCGAGCACTTCCGGAGCGGAGGTAAAAATGCGCGGAATAATCCCTGCACCAGCAGCAAATACGGCAGCCAAGAGGCCAGAGAAAATCGTAGAGTACAACGCCACCTTGCTGCCCACACTGCGTGCGTGCCGCGCAGAGCCAGCACCTAGTGCAGCACCAGTCAATGATTGCGCGGCAATGGCCAACGAATCCAAGATAAGGGACATGAAGTTCCACAGCTGCATCATGATCTGGTGACCGGCCAAAGAAGCGGTACCAACGCGGGAAACCACAGCCGTGGCGGTTAGGAAAGCCACCTGGAAGCTAGCCGAACGCAAAATAAGATCGCGGCCTAAGATGAGTTGTTCGCGTACCACATGCCACTGAAATTGCCAGGAGCCGGTATGCTCCTTATGCAATTCGCGGACAAATAGCGCAGCAATAATGCTCATGCCCAAAACCGTGGCAATGGCCGAGCCTGCCAGCCCCCAGAAATGGACGAAGATGGGCACCGCAATAGCGCCGGGAATCATGCCAGACAAAGTGAAGTACAGCGGCTTCTTCGTATCTTGGACACCGCGCATCCAGCCGTTTCCGGCCATCTCCACCAAAGTAACGGGAATAGCCAGAGCTGCGATGCGCAGCCACAAGGCCGTACCGGCGGCCGTGGTGGGATCACCGGTTAAGGCGCGGGCAAATACGCCGCCGAAAATCCACATGATCACGGCGAGCAGCGCGCCTACACCTAGGGCCACATAGGTGGCTTGCACGCCTTCAGCAACCGCAGCTTCGCGCTTTCCGGAGCCAAAGAGACGGGCAGAGCGAGCGGTCGTGCCGTAGGACAAGAAAGTCAACTGCGTCGTCACCACGGAGTGAATTGTGGTGGCTGCAGCCAGCGAGGCGAGCTCTTGGGCGCCAAGGCGTCCGACTACCGCGGTATCCAGCAAGAGGTAGAGCGGCATGGCCGCAAGTACGCCAAGCGCGGGAAACGCGAGGCCAAAGACCTCGCGTGCGGTTACCGTGCCAGCGGTGGAGCGATCCTGAGCGTTCATTCCGTCCGTCTGCCTATTTCTCATCGGATAGCGGCCACCAATTCCTTAAATATTTTTTCCGGAGCCCCGTGAGCGGTATAGCCCGCGGCCGGTACATGCCCGCCACCGCCGAAGGTTAGCGCCACCGAAGAACAATCAATGCGAGAAGAACGCAAAGAAACTGCCCACACCTCCGGAGCTTGTTCCTTAAACACCACGCCGACGGTGGTTCCTTCAAGCGCGCGAACGAACTCCACCAAAGATTCAACGGCCGAATCAGAGTGTCCCTGGATATCTTCCAGCCGCGCGACGAGAATGCCTAGGGTGTGCTCCCCTGCATCTTCGAGGCGCAAACCGGCCAATACCCTACCGATCATCTGAAGATCGTCCGGCGTGGTGGAATCTAAAAGGTCAGCTGCGATCTGCTTGGTATCGAGATCGTAGTGCATGAGGCGGGTGGCAATATCGTGCATAGCCGGCCTGCCCCAGCGGAAGCTGCCAGTATCGGTCATCAAACCGGCATATAAGCAGTGCGCAATATGACGGTCAATCTGAATCTCCAGTGAATCCAGGATGCTCAGCAACACCACGGTGGTGGATTCACATTCAGTGTCCACCACATTGATGGCACCAAACCCCGGATTAGAAGAATGATGGTCAATGCACAGAACTCGGCCCTGCTGGGCTAGCTGCTCAATCCGGTCCGCAAAAAAGCCCGTCCGGTCTAAAGAACCACAATCAACGGTGACGTAGAGGTCATAGCCTTCCGGCAGCTCACGACTAGTGGTGACGTCGTCGGCGGCAGGAATGGTGTAAAGATTACGGGAAATCTCCCGCTCCTGGCCCACAACGGCACAGACGTCTTTGCCCCGTTGGCGCAGCGCGAGCAGCAACGCCGCAGCAGAGCCGATGGCATCGGCATCCGGCCGCAGGTGCGTCACAATGCAGATGCTATGAGCATCATGCAAAGCGGCAACTGCCGGCTGGTATTGCTTCTTAGTCACTTAAGCCTCGTCTTCATCGGAGGTCTTATACGGGTTCGCATCCCCTGCCGGCTGGGCGTTTTCCTTCAGCTTTGCCAGTTCTTCATCGCGGGCGCGAGCACGAGCCAGAAGTTCTTCCATATGAGCAGAGGCCTCCGGTACGGTATCGACCTCGAAGGTTAGCGTCGGGGTAAACCGCACCGAGAGCTGATCGCCCACAATCTTGCGCAGCTGACCTTTAGCGCGCTTGAGGGCTTCTTCTGCTTGTGCGAAGTCCGGCTCTGAATCAATGTCCTTTCCGCGCACGGTATAAAAAACGGTGGCATCGTGCAGGTCGCCCGTGACTCGAGTATCCGTAATGGTCACCAGCTCGAGGCGGCGATCCTTAATCTGGCGTTCGATGGCGCTCGCCACGATTTCCTGAATGCGCTTGGCCATGCGCGCTGCGCGTGCGTGATCGACCATGTGAACCTCCCAGCTCAAAAAGAATCTATCTCTAAAATTACCGCCAACCGGTACAAGAAACCACCAGTTTAGTGCCGAATCGCGGACAATGAAAACCCGTCGCGGCAACGCCAGTAGGCAGCGGCACCCAAGGCGCCCTCAACTTACAGACGCAGGAATAGCGCAAGGCCCGCTTCCCATCTCCCCGCGCCTTCCCTACTGAGTGCTAGCAGCACATTCAGTGGGGACGGCGGGAGCGGAAGCGGGCCTTGAGACGGCGACGTTTAGTCGCGCGGAACCTCGACCTCTTCGTAGGCCTGGATGATGTCGCCTACCTGGATATCCGGGTAAGAGAGCACCATACCGCACTCGTAGCCGGCCTTGATCTCGGTTGCGTCGTCCTTTTCGTGACGCAGGGACTCAATCTTGGCGTCGGCAGTGATGACGTTGTTATCGCGCAGCAGGCGAACCTTGCCGTTGCGGACAACCTTGCCCTCGGTAACCATGCAGCCGGCGATGGTACCCACCGCGGAGGACTTGAACAGGGCGCGGATTTCGGCCGCACCGGTGTCGCGCTCCTCGTAAATCGGCTTGAGCATGCCCTTGAGCGCAGCCTCGACCTCTTCGATGGCCTTGTAGATGATCGTGTAGTAACGAATATCCACGCCCTCTTGGGTGGCCATCTCCGTCGCCTTGCCTTCCGCACGGGTGTTGAAGGCAATGATGACGGCGTCGGAAGCCGCTGCGAGAGAGACGTTGGTCTCGGTCACAGCGCCCACACCACGGTCGATGATGTTGAGCTCGACTTCGTCCTCGGTCTTGATATCCAGCAGGGCATCTTCCAGTGCCTCGACGGAACCGGCATTGTCGCCCTTGAGGATGAGGTTGAGGGTCGAAGTCTCCTGCAATACCTTGTCCAGATCCTCCAGGGAGACGCGCTTGCGCTGCTTTGCCTGCAGGGCAGAACGCTTGCGAGCATCACGCTGGTTAGCAATCTGGCGGGCAACGCGATCATCTTCCACCACGAGCAGATTATCGCCTGCACCCGGCACACCGGACAGACCCTGGACCTGCACCGGACGGGATGGGCCCGCCTCTTCGACGTCTTCGCCGAACTCATCGAGCATGCGGCGGACACGGCCGTGCGCATCGCCAACGACGATGGAGTCACCCACGTGCAAGGTACCGCGCTGAACGATGACCGTTGCCACCGGACCGCGTCCGCGGTCCAGGTGAGCCTCAATGGCCACGCCCTGTGCGTCCATGTCTGGGTTAGCGGTCAGCTCCAAGGCCGCATCCGCGGTCAGGATGACCGACTCAAGCAGCTGGTCAATGTTCTTGCCCTGCTTCGCGGAGATATCCACGAACATGGTGTCGCCACCGTACTCTTCCGGAACCAGGCCGTACTCGGTGAGCTGGCCACGGATCTTATCCGGCTGAGCTTCCGGCTTATCCACCTTATTCACGGCCACGACGACCGGAATATCGGCAGCCTTGGCGTGGTTGATGGCCTCCACGGTCTGTGGCATAACGCCGTCATCGGCGGCAACCACGAGGATGGCCAAGTCGGTGGACTTAGCACCGCGGGCACGCATGGCGGTAAAGGCCTCGTGACCCGGGGTATCCAGGAAGGTGATGGTGCGCTCGCCGTCCACGTCCACCGTGGTCTGGTAGGCACCAATGCCCTGGGTGATGCCGCCTTCCTCGCGGGCGCCCTCGTTGGTCTTACGAATAGCGTCCAACAGGCGGGTCTTACCGTGGTCAACGTGACCCATAACGGAGACGACTGGAGGACGATTCTCCAGTGCTTCCTCGCCGCCTTCGTCCTCGCCGAACTTCAAGTCGAAGGACTCGAGCAGCTCGCGGTCCTCGTCCTCAGGGGAGACAACCTCGACGTTGTAGTTGATCTCGGAGCCGAGCAGCTGCAGCGTATCTTCCGATACGGAAGCGGTTGCCGTCACCATTTCACCGAGATTGAACAGTGCCTGCACCAACGATGCTGGATCCGCACCGATCTTCTCGGCGAAGTCAGACAGGGATGCACCACGACGCAGGCGGACGGTCTGGCCCTTGCCGTCTGGCAAGCGCACGCCGCCTACGACGTGCTTCTGCTGCTCCTCGTACTCATGGCGCTTCTGACGCTTGGACTTCTTGCCCTTGCGTGGAGCGCCACCTGGGCGGCCGAATGCACCTGCGGTGCCACCGCGACGTCCGCCGCGTCCGCCTCCGCGGAAACCGCCTGGACGTCCGCCACCTGGGCCACCGTGGCCTGGTCCGCCGTGACCGCCGCGACCGCGGCCGCCGCGTCCACCGCCGCTCGGTGCCTTAGACGGCATCGACGCAGGGTTCGGGTGGGACGGCATCATGGCCGGGGATGGACGGCGACCGCCACCCTGGTTATTGCCGCCCTGACGGTTATTTCCGCCCTCGTTCTGGCCGCCGCGCTTACCGCGGTTATCGCCCGGCTTATTGCCGCCACGCTGGCCCTTGGAGCCACCTGGGCGCGGGCCCGGACGGTTGTCGCCGCCACCCGTGGAGAACGGGTTATTAGCTACGCGACGGGAACCGCCTGGCTTCGGCATAGGACGAGGCATGGAATTGCCTGGGGTCGGGCGCTCGCCCGACTTCTTGCCGCCAGCCTGACCTGGCTTCGGTGCACCCTGGCCAGGCTTCGGTGCGGCAGACTTGGCACCAGGTTTCGGGGCCTGTGCGCCCGGCTTCGGGGCAGCTGGCTTTGCACCGGGCTTAGCAGCAGCACCCTGTCCCGGCTTCGGTGCGCCCTGGCCGGGCTTCGGTGCAGCGGCCTTCGCGCCTGGCTTTGGCGCCTCTGCGCCCGGCTTCGGGGCAGCAGACTTCGCGCCCGGCTTAGGGGCGCTCGCCTTTGCGGTGCTCTTAGCAGCACCCTTGGCAGGCTTATTGTCTTGCTTCTTCTCGGCGGCGTCATCGCCGCCGGACTGTGCTTCATAATGAGCTCGCATCTTCTTAACCACCGGCGGTTCGATGGTGGAAGAAGCAGTCTTTACAAACTCACCCTGTTCCTTCAGGGTGGCGAGCAGTTCCTTGCTGGTTACTCCGAGCTGCTTTGCGAGCTCGTGAACACGTAGCTTTCCGGGCACTTGTCTCCTCTTGGTATCGACTAGGAGTCAAGGCCGCGGAAACTGGCCTGACCCCTAGTTAGGTGTGTAGGACTTTCATCGCTGATGCTTCATCGTTGTGCGCTCATCAGTGTTCGGTCTTCCTTTGTAACTCTGGTTCGTACGAATCTAACGCGGCGTTTCCGCGCTAGGTACCTGTCCGCTATACGCTTCCAAGTACTGCCGTACCTGACCTGTGTCCACGGGTGCGGACGTGCGAAGCGCGCGCTTGAAGGCGCGTTTGCGCTCCGCCAGCTCGAGTGCAGAAAGTGTGGGGCTAATCCACGCCCCGCGGCCGGGAAGCCGGCGGTGTGGATCTGCTACCAGACGGCGGCCGTGCGGATCATCGCGGTCGATGACCACCCGTAACAAGTCCGTATCTGGCAGGCGACGGCGAGTGGCGATACAAGTCCGGAGTCTTTGCCTCTCAGACATTCAACTCCTTACTTTTCGCGTCGCCAATATGCCCCCAATCTGCAACTGGGCCGTTTACTAGCCTACGCTACAAAAGCGCAGATCCTTAATTAGCGTCAGCGTCCGAGTGAATATCGATCTTCCAACCGGTCAAACGGGCAGCTAGACGGGCATTCTGCCCCTCTTTACCAATAGCCAGGGACAGCTGGTAGTCCGGCACCACCACGCGCGCGATTTGCGCCTCGTTGTCTACAACGGTGACCTTGACCACCTTCGAGGGGGCCAGTGCATTGCCTACATAGACCGTGGGATCCTCGCTGAAGTCGATGATGTCAATCTTTTCACCGCCGAGCTGGCGCATGATGTTGTTGACGCGCTGACCGCGCGGGCCAATGCAGGCTCCCTTTGCGTTCAGGCCCTTGGCATGGCCCACAACGGCCACCTTGGAACGGTGGCCTGCCTCGCGGGCAATGGCAATCATTTCTACGCTGCCATCGGCAACCTCTGGAACTTCGAGCTCAAAAAGGCCACGCACCAGCTCCGGGTGAGTGCGAGAGAGATTGATCTGTACCTGGGCGCCATTGCGATTAACGCCTACGACATAGGCCTTAATGCGGTCACCGTGCTCGAGCTTTTCACCCGGAATCTGCTCGGCAGGCAGCAAGATGCCATCCTGGGACTCCAGCTCGGAGCCCAGCTGGACCACAACGATGCCGCGGGCATTAGCTCGCGCATCGCGCTGGACGATGCCGCTGACAACGCGGCCGGTGAGCTCCGAGTAGGAATCATAGGTACGCTCTGCCTCGGCCTCGCGCAACTTGCGCAGAATGGCCTCGCGCACGGCCTGTGCACCCACGCGTCCAAAGTTTTCCGGGGTGTCATCGTATTCGGTGGTTACTTCCCCAGTTTCTGGGTCGCGCTCCGAAACAATGACGCTGACCGCACCGGTGGTGGCGTCGATATCGACGCGGGACTTGGCGCCTTCTACCTTGCCGCCAGCATTAGACTCGCGGTAATCCAGGTAGGAATACAACAAGGCACCCGCAATCGCTTCCAGCAAGTCCTTTACGGGGACGTTGCGCTCGGACTCGATGGTACGAAGTGCCTGTAGATCAATATTCACTTGTCATTCCTCTCGGTTGCCGGTTAATTCTCGGCTTCTTCAAACGTCTTTCGCACTGCCTCTAGCTCCTGTTCGGACGGCTGTGCAAACTCAATTTCTACCACTGCCCGGGCAATGTTTTCCAATCGTTCGGCGCGCGCCTGCACGTCCTTTTTGCTTGCCGTGATGAGGATTACGGCATCGGCGGCGTCGTTAAGCGCGCCAATGCGCGCCGATTGAGTCTTGCCATCGCCAAGGTCGAAGGAGACCTTGCGTCCCCGATTGCGGCGCCAGTGGCGCGGGGCGGTGAGCGGCAAGTCCACGCCGGGGGTGGAGACCTCCAAGGTATAGCCGGCGCCGAAGTTCAGCTCTCCCTGCGCTTCCTTGTCATCAAAGAAGGCAGAAATCTCGTTGGAGACTTCCTCCAACACATCGGAGCTAGGGCGCTTATCGCCATCAACACGGATAATGACCTGGGATTTCTTTCCCGCCTTGGTGGTTTTAATATCTTCTACGTCCAATCCCCGCTCAGCCAGTTTGGGTTGCAGGAGATCGGTCAATTGTTGTGCATCTGGGAAAGCCATGCCCACTAGCCTACGTGCTACGGGGTACAGTCTTTTGCGTGAACCGCCGACGCATAGCTTTGACCCTCGTAGCCACAACCGCCTCCGTGCCCGCCTTGGCTGGGTGCCAAGCGGTTGATTCCGTCGTCGACTATTTTGGCCCGCGGCCAGAAAGCAGGCTGCTGGCGCTTGCCGACGCCGCCGCTACCGACGCCTTGTCCCTCAGCGGCGTCGATGACCATGCCGCAGGGCTGCGCAGCTCCCAGGCGGACGCCCTGTATGCCGAAGTTACACGGCTATGCGGCACGGATGATGCCGGCAATCCCCCACGCTCCTGTGAGGTGGAGCGTCCTACCGAGGCCAATCACGCCGCAGACTCTGGCGAAATTATGGAAAATGCCGCTTCTGCAACAACAGAGGCGGCCGATGAGGTCACCGTTGAATCGCGCACCCTAGTTACCGAGCAGGCTATTGCGCTCAATGCTTGGCTGCCTGGCGATGCCCCCGATATTCCCGAGCTTTCCCAACCGGAGCAAAAGAGCGCTGCTGATCTCTTGAGTTGGGAGTATGAGCAGGTATACGGCCTAGATTTCGCCCGCGCCTACGTTGGCCCCGAACACGAGGACAAGGTGGATCATCGCCTAGCTGTTCATCATCGCCGCATCGACGCCCTCCAGGGCGCACTTGCCCGCTACGGCAACACTCCGCAGCCGGAGCCGGCTTATGCCTCCGGAGAGCAAGAACTGCCCCACGATTCTGCGTCCGCCCTGGCCTTTATCGATGGCCTTGCCGAACATGACGACCGCAAGTGGTCCGCTGCCGCTACGGGCGCAGCGCAAGAAGAATCCCCGGATCAGGAATGGGTTACGTGGCTCATTGGCATCGCGGCAGAGTCCCACGGCATGCGCTAGACCACTACCACCCCGGCCAACCCCACCTGTCCATCCCCTGACAACGGGCCAGCGAAATGGCAGCAACCTCTACGACCCTATGCATTGCCTCGGCTCCTCTAGCGTGCGTAGGTTGGTTCACCATGAGCTTGCAGGAGATTCCGCAAGCTAAACAGACACAAAGAGAAGGAGTTTCCTCTCAATGCGTTCTAAGAAGACCATGTTGACCGTATCCGCCGCAGCACTCGGCCTTGCTGGCTTGGCCGCGCCTGCTGCTACCGCCGCACCGGCTAGCGCCTGGGATCAGGTAGCCGCCTGCGAGTCCGGCGGTGACTGGCACATCAATACCGGAAACGGTTACCAGGGCGGCCTGCAGTTCAACCCGCAGACTTGGGCCGCCAATGGCGGCACCCAGTACGCCCCGACGGCTGACCAGGCGACCCGCGAGCAGCAGATTGCCGTGGCCGAAAGCGTCCTAGCCACCCAGGGTGCTGGCGCTTGGCCCAACTGCGGCGGCCCCGTCGCCGGCTAGTTTTTGCCTCGGCAGTTAATACGAAGCCGGCCTCCTCCCCATCCCGCGAAACCCCGCGGAGTAAGGGAGGAGGCCGGTTTTGTGCTTGACCTAGCTGGCTAGCATGCAGCCAAGGCGGCTTTAGGCCTCATGCTTGGCGATATTCCAGGCATACATCATCAACAGCACCTGCAGCGGCTGGCGGATGATGTGGTAGAGCTTCTTTGGCCACCCTGCCTTGCGTTCAATCCAGGCGTGGTACATATTGGCCGGCCACACCGCTGCAAAGAGCGCGAGTGCGGAAGCACCGCCGAAGCCGCGGGTGGCGCGGCGGCGAAGCAAAGCACCGGTGGCAATCTCCCACAGGCCCGAAGCAAAGTTATAGAAGCGCGCAGGGCCTGGCAGTTGCGGCGGGACAATGGATTCGAAAGTCTTCGGCTTCACAAAGTGCAATACGCCCATTGCTGAAAGCACCGTGGAAAGCCCATTCTTTTGAAAGTTCATGCCTTCCACGGTACCCCGCCGCGCAGAGTTGAGTCCTATTTAGCCACGCACGAGCTCGAGGATCTTGTCCACGATGTCTTCGGCTGGAACCTCAAGGGTCTCTCCACCGCGGATGCGCAGTTCAATCTTGCCTTCCTTGAAGGCACGGCCCAAGATGGCTACGAAGGGCATGCCCAGGAGCTCTGCATCCTTGAACTTCACGCCTGGGGAGACCTTTGGGCGGTCATCGAAGAGCACCTCGAGCCCCTTGGAGGATAGCTCCTCTACCAGCTTATCGCCGGCCTCCATGGCGGCGGCGTCCTTATTAGCCACGGCTACGTGTACCTGGTACGGCGCAACAGCTACTGGCCAATTGAGGCCCTTGTCATCATGGCGCTGCTCGGCCAAGACGGCCAGCATGCGGGTGATACCAATGCCATAGGATCCCATGGTGGGAACGGCGCGCTTGCCGTTCTCATCCAAGATTTGCACGTCAAAGGCCTCGGTGTATTTGCGGCCCAGCTGGAAGATATGGCCAAGCTCAATGCCGCGCTCCAAGGTCAAGGTGCCCTGGTTATTGGGAGCCAGGTCGCCTTCTTTAACCTCTGCGGCCTCAATGAACTCATCCACGGTGAAATCGCGACCGGCCACGCAGCCAACCACGTGGCGCTCGCTCGCATCGGCGCCGGTAATCCACGCCGTGCCCTTGACCACGCGCGGATCGGCCAGGACCTTGATGCCATTGGCATTTAGAGCGCGCGGGCCCACATAGCCCTTGACCAAGAAGTCATTGTCTGCAAAGTCCTTGTCCCCGGCCAACTCAAACTCCACTGGCTCGAGTGCGGCCTCAAGGCGCTTTTCATCTAACTCGCGATCGCCAGGGATGAGAACGGCAGCCAATTCAGACTCGCGCTCTTCGCTCTCCACGGCCGGGTGGTAGAGCTTGACCATCATGCACTTGAGGGTGTCTGCAGCGGTGGCCTCGCGGCCGTCGACAGTAATGCCTGCGCCCTGGGCCCATTCGACCAGCTTCTCAATGGTCTCTGCTCCCGGGGTGTCATGCTCCTGTGCCTCTGGCTGGCCCTCAATATCCTTCTCCGCCGGTGCTGGGGTCACCACGGCCTCGACGTTGGCTGCGTAGTCGCCCTCGGTGGAGCGCACAAAGGTATCCTCGCCCACCTCAGAGACGGCGAGGAATTCCTCGGACGCGGAGCCGCCCATGGCACCAGAGGTGGCCTTACAGATGGCGTAATCGATCTCTAGGCGGTTGAAGATATTCTGATACGCCTTGCGGTGGCGGCCGTAGGACTCGTCCAATCCCTCATCGGTCATGTCGAAGGAGTAAGAATCCTTCATCGTGAATTCGCGGCCACGCAGCACACCAGCACGAGGGCGCTCCTCATCGCGGTACTTGGTCTGAATCTGATACAGCGTAACCGGGAAATCCTTATAGGAGGAGTACATATCCTTGACCGCACTGGCAAACATTTCCTCGTGGGTAGGGCCAAGCAGCATATCTGCGTTCTTGCGGTCCTTGAGGCGGAAGAGGTTATCGCCGTATTCCACCCAGCGGTTGGTCTTCTCATAAGGCTCGCGCGGCAGCAAAGCAGGAAACAGCATTTCCTGGCCGCCGATGGCGTCCATTTCCTGACGGACTACATCTTCAATCTTGCGCAGGGTGCGCAGACCCAACGGCAGCCAGGTATACACGCCCGGCGCGACGCGGCGTACATAACCGGCGCGTACGAGCAGCTTGTGGCTGGGGACCTCGGCATCGGCGGGGTCCTCACGAAGGGTACGGAGAAATAGTTCAGAAAGGCGGGTAATCATGCACAAAAATATACCCCGCTACCCTGTATATATGCTCATTATCCTCCCTCCTTCAGAAACTAAGGCCCATGGCGGTACGGGACAGCCCCTTGACTTCAGCCAACTGTCCTTTCCGCAATTGCATGCCACCCGGCAAGAAATTGCCGCTGAGCTGCAGTCTCTTCCGGTAGACGAGGCCATGGAGGTACTCAAGCTTTCGGAAAAGCTGCGTGGTGAGGCCGAATCCAACCAGGGGCTTTTTACCACCCCCACCATGCCGGCCGTGTTGCGTTATACCGGCGTGCTTTTTGATGCCTTGGATGCCCCTTCCCTGCCCACGTGGGATCGGCTTGCTATTGGCGACGCCCTCTTTGGCGTCCTCCGCGCCAGCGACCCCATTCCGCATTACCGGCTTTCGGGTGGCTCCAAGCTTGGTGGCCGCACCATGAAGTCGCGCTGGGGCAAGCAGATTACGCAGGCGCTCGAGGGAGTGGACGAGCTTATTGTCGATCTGCGCTCGGGCACTTACCAGCAGCTCGGCCGTGTAAAGGATGCGGTAACGGTACGGGTGGAAAGCCTGCAGGACGATGGTTCGCGCAAGGTGGTCAGCCACTTCAATAAGCACTTCAAGGGCCTGTTAGCCCGCGAGTTAGCGCTCTCGCCTGCTGACGCCTACAGCGCCGCCGACGTTGCCGCCATCGCGCGCGCCGCGGGTATGACCGTTGAGGAGCCGGGGCCTGGGTCGAGTGAGCTTACGCTCGTCGTCAAGCGCTGAGCCCAACGCTGCCCGCTTAGCGCAGCTGCGGGTTATACAGCAGGCTATTGCGCTGCACCGAGCATTCGGTGGCCACGCGGACCGAGCGGGCAACATGCCCGGACTCGCGCAAGGGATAAAGCTGGCTTACTACCCTATCGCGCAGGTCCCAGGGCGAGATGGTGTTGAGGTAAATCTTGGTGCCGCCTTCGAATCCGGCAAGGGTAGAAATGCGGAGCTTGATGAGAATGCGCCATGGCTGAGCGACGTCGACATCGGCAGGCTTGTGGTGCCACTCCTCATTGCAGGGAACCTCGCGGCCGACAGCAGCGTGGGCAGCATGGACGAGGTCGCTCATGGCGCGGATTTCTTCTTCCGACTGCCGCCACGGCTCGCAGGTCGCGGACTTGGAGTAGACCTCCAAGGTGGGATAGCGGTGCCCAAAGCCGGCGAAGAGGACGGCATGGTCGTTTTCCGCAATGATGAGGTTGCGGCTAGCGGCAAAGTCCACCGCCCACTCGTTGTACATATTCATATTGCTGCGCAGCATCTGTACCTCCCGGTGGGAGGCCATGCCGCGGTCATCGATGGCAACGAGTTGCTTGTGCAGGTGCTCAAAGGAGGCGCCGGCTGGCTGCAGCCAATTTTGGAAGGCCACCACATAGGGTGCGTAGCGGTTGCGTTCGTAGAGGTCGCGCATGGCGTCAATAGTCAGCTGCATAAAGAGCAGGTGCTCTTCGGCGCTGAGGGTGCCGGAAGATACCACTTGGGAATCATCCTGTGCACCGCGCTCAAAATGGCGGCCCGCCACGATGACGTCGTGGCCACCTGCGAAAAAGCCCGCCGCCTGTTCTATAAGTTCCTCGTCGCTTGCCTCGGGCAGGTGCGCTGCCTTTCGCTTCGTGCGCACGATATTGAGCACATGTTCACGGCCGGCAGGATCTGCAAGGTAGTTGTCCATGCGTTGGCGGGTCTCAGCATCCATGTCGAAGCCGTAGTTGGCGTGCCAATAGTCAAAGGAGACGATTTCAAACAGATTTGGAATGCGGCGAAAGGCCGGGACGGTGTGGCCGTATTCGCTCAAGGGCAATCCACGCACAATCCCGCCGGACGGCAGGATGCGGGCCTTTTCCGGCGGGGTATCAGTCATGCGCCCTGAACAAAAGGCGCAGCGGTGGGTGAAGTCTTCTTCCTGCAGTGGCTGCGGGTTAGCCACTGGCGTGGACAGCGGGCGGTTGCCGCGGCCCGGCACGGTCCACACTTCGGTCCCGGAGAACGGGTTGACCTGCTTGACCGTGCCATCCCGCATGGTCTGGATAGGTTCTATGCGGGCAAAAAGTGCATCACTCATGCCCACCAGCGTAGTTAGTTCTGGGAGTTATTTGGCGACGGACCGACGGCGGGACACTGCGCACGCACCGCCGACGCAGACTGCCAGCGTGACGCCCAGAATCAAAGCAGACACACCGCGGGAATGGTCCAAGGGGCCCAAATCGCTACCCAGGACCAAGGTCTGCATATTGGCGAAGGGCAGGCAGCTCAACAACGCTTCTGCCCACGAAGCGTCAAATGCCATAAGCGCAGTTTCAAGAACAAAGAACTCCACCACGAGGATCATCGCCGCAAATGTGCCGCTACGCAAGAGATAAGCCAACCCCATAGCCAGCAGGCTAAAGCCGGCCCATTCCAGGTAAGCAAACACCACTCGGTTGCAATCCGGCCACTGGTGAAAGCTTGTGAAGTCAATATCGCCGCCGAGTGCCGCAATCAGCAAGGTTCCCACAGCTATACCCAGCGTGGCAGCGAGCAAGAGTGATACCAGGATGACTAAGAATTGGCTGAGCACTATGCCAACGCGGCGGTTGGAGGAAAGATAAGACCATGCAACGGTTCCCTTTCCTAGGTCACCTCCGACCATCATCGCAGATGCAAAGATCATCACCACCATGGCGAGGTCACTAGCTGCCAAGACATCACTGGATTGAAACTTGCCGTCCGCGGTGCCGTTGAAGTCATAGCCCCAAGCCGTAAGCACGCCGCCGGCGGTCATGCCGAGTGCCACGATGGCGAGGTAGACCCAGGTAGAGCGAAGAGAAAAGAGCTTGCGGGATTCTGAAACCACAGTATTCATAGAAATCTGTCCTTAAAGGTTGGGTTGTGCGTTTAGGCGGAGCGGTAGGCCACGTGGTCGGCGGTCGCGCCGAGGTAGGCCTCTTCCAGGGAGGGCTGTTTGCGTTCCAAGCTGGAGATAAGAATGCGGTTATCCAGGCAGATGCGGCCGATGTCGGAGCCTTCGAGGCCGCGCACGCGCAGGACCTCACCGTCAAAGGAGGTTTCCGCATCGGTGCCGTGCAATAGGCGCAAGAGTTCATCGGGCTGGTCAACGATGACTTCGAGGCTTGCGCCACCAGTTCCGTTGACGAATTCATCCATGGTGCCCTCGCCCAGCAGCTTGCCTTTGCCGATGACTACGAGGCGGTCTGCGGTGAGCTGCATTTCCGAAAGCAGGTGGGAAGATACGAGGACCGAGCAACCGGCCTCGGCGAATTCGCGGATGCGGGCACGCATCCAGTGCACGCCTTCGGGGTCGAGACCGTTGACGGGTTCGTCGAGAAGCAAGTGCTTCGGCTCGCCGATGAGCGCACAAGCAAGGCCCAGGCGCTGCTTCATGCCTAGCGAATAGCCGCCCACGCGCTTGGTGGCTACCTGAGTTAGGCCGACGCGGTCCAAGGTGTCATCCACGTGGTTCATAGACACGCCCTGCAACGCGGCCATGTAGCCCAGGTGAGCACGGGCGCTGCGGCCCGGGTGGAACCAGTTCGCATCCAGCAAGGTGCCCACCATGGTGGCGGGATTGGACAGTTCACGGAAAGGCGTGCCATCAAAAGTCGCGGTGCCGGAAGTCGGAGTCTCCAGACCCACGCACATGCGCATGGTGGTGGACTTGCCGGAACCATTCGGTCCGAGGAAGCCGGTGACTTGACCGTCTGGAACCTCGAAGGAGAGGTCATCTACTGCTTTAAAGGAGCGGAAATTCTTGGAAAGGTGTGAAACTTTGAGCATGGTTCCCATCGTGCCGCCTGACCGGCACAGAGTAACCATCCTTGGGAGTGATTTAGCAGGTCATACCTAGGGATGAGAGAGCAGTTCCTCCACCGAAACCACGCCATGAGTAAGCGCGTAGAGCACGGCATGCACGCGGTCACGCGAGCCGGTTTTCGTCAAGATGTGGCGCACGTGAGTCTTGACCGTGGCCATGGAGACGAACTCGCACTCCGCGATTTCGGTATTCGAATACCCCAGTGCCATCAGCTTGAGGACGTCTAGCTCGCGTGGCGTGAGATCTTCTGCCGGAGGGGCGGTAGCCGCTGCCGCAACGGGGGTGGCATGTGAATTAGGCTGTGACGCGGACTGCTCGCTGCGCAGTTGCTGCAGCACCTGGGCGGTAATGCGCGGTGAAAGGACGGCCTCGCCGGAATGTACGGTGCGAATGGCGGCGAGGAGATTTTCCGGTTCGACGTCTTTGAGCAGGAATCCGGAAGCCCCGGCGGAAATGGCGCCATGGACAAAGTTCTGGTCATCGAAGGTGGTAAGCATAATGACTTGGGTATCCGGGAATTCCGGCAGCAGCCTTTCGGTGGCGGCGATGCCATTGACGCGGGCCATCTGGACATCCATGAGCACAATATCGGCAGGCTGCGCGCGGGCGAGGTCGAGGACTTCATCGCCATCGGATGCCTGCCAGGCAACGTCTAAATCCTCTTGGGAGCCAAGGAGCATGGCGAACCCGGCGCGCACGAGGGGCTGGTCATCTACTAGGCCAATGCGGATGGGAGCGGCATGCGATCTTGCTGGCTGCTCAGAGTTAGTCATTGGGTACCTCCACGGTGATAAAGAAGTGTCCGTCCTCTGTGCGGGTAGCAACGCTGCCGCCATAGGCCCTAACGCGCTCGCTCATCCCGATGAGCCCGTAACCGGGCTCGTGATTGTCCGGCGTGCGTGCGGCCGGGTTATCGGCGCTCAATACTAGGCCGCTTCCAGTAGAGCGAAAGCGCAGCACTCCCCTTTTATCGCGGGAATGCTTGAGCATATTGGTCAAAATCTCTTGCACCACGCGGTAGACGGTGAACTGATAGAGCTCGTCGCTTTCGGTCGGCAGGTCCTCCAGCCCGTGCACGATGATATCGAAACCGCTGCGGCGGGCTTCCGAGATGAGTCCTGCGATATCACTCGCGCCGGGCGCCTTGGTATCGGCGCGGGAATCTCCATCTCGCAGCACAGAGAGCAATCCGCGCATCTGTTTGAGGGAATCGCGGGAGGTAGAGGCTATGGTTTCTAAGGCTTCTGTGGCCGCTGCGGGATTTTTGGCGGCGGCGAACCGGGCGCCGTCGGCAAGCGCGATAACGCCCGCTAAATTATGCGCCACAATGTCATGCATTTCGCGGGCAATGCGGTTGCGCTCTACCGCGCCGGCCATCTCCGCACGTTCAATCAGCAGCTGCTGGTCCTCGCGCTTTTTGCGGTCATTGGTGCCCAGCAAGAAGAAAAAGCCCATGACCGGCCACGCGATGATAACAACGGAGGCTAAGGACACTAGGGGATCAATCTGTGCTCCCTCGAGCCCAAAATCAATATCACTAAAGATAAGGTTTCCAAAATGCTGTGCCCACACAGAGAAAAGGGTGCCTAGGCCTATCCAGGCAATCCATACACGGCGCATGCGCTTCGGGGAATGCGCCCCAATGAGAAAAACGCAATACGCCAAGGGAAAAGCATGGACGTTACTCAGCGCGGCCAAAGGGGTAAAAAGACACAGGGTAAAGACAATAGCGATTGCGCCTATCGCCTTTTCCTTCAACTTAGGATGCAGCCACAACGCCAATGGGAGAACCACGCAATAAAGAATTAAAACGCCCCTGTGAAAGAGGGAATCCCCGTCCACTACATCAGCAGCATAAGAAACCGAAGAAACCCAGAAAAACAGCGGAATGAGAATTCTCCACGGTGGGCCTACCCACGCGCGAAGTGCATCGGGCCATAGCTTCTTCATGGCTTTCTAGGCTAGCGCAGGCTCTAAGCCTTAGTCCTCATCCCTGGGGCTGACTAGACTGGCGGGCATGCGCCACGAGTTCTTTGAGGTTGATGTTTTTGCCACGGGTGCCTTTAACGGCAATGCCTTGGCGGTGATTGCGGGCGCCGATGGCCTAAGTACCGAGCAGATGCAGGCAATCGCGAACTGGACCAACTTTTCTGAAACCACCTTCTTGCTCGAGCCTAGCGACGCCCGCGCGGACTACCGCGTCCGCATTTTCACCCCGTACGAAGAGTTTGATTTCGCCGGCCATCCCACGCTGGGTAGCGCTGCCGCGTGGCGGGCGCTGGGCAATAGCCCGCAGTCGGAGGGAACTATCGTCCAAGAATGCGGCGTGGGCTTGGTAACCGTCCGCCAAGAGGGCGAAGTCTTTTCCTTTGCTACCCCGCCGCTGCGCCGCGAAGAACCGCTGAGCCCGGCGGAGCTGAAGGAGGCCTGCGCTGGGTTGGGGCTAGATAGCGCGGATATTGTGGACCATGGCTGGGTGGACAATGGCCCGGGCTGGCGCCTGCTTCAATTGCGCGACGCCGCGGCGGTGCGCGCGGTTGAGCCCCGGGCCGAGCGCCCCAAGGTCGGCGTTGTGGGTCTTAATCCCAACGCCGCAGAGAGCAAGCCGGCCTATGAGGTGCGGGCCTTTACCACCCAATTCGAAGACCCAGTCACCGGTTCTTTCAACGGCGGCGCCGCGCAGTTTATGCGCTCACGCAACCTCGTCCCGCCACTCTATACCGCAACACAAGGCAGCCAGATTGGCCGGGCGGGAGAAGTATTTATCAACGATGACGGCACGGATATTTGGGTGGGCGGTCGCGCCCAGATTCGCGTGCGCGGAACACTGGAGGTCTAGATGCAGCTCCACCACGATTTTGCCCAAAAGCTTCCCCACTTGGTTCGCCCCACCGAGGGTGAGGAGCAGCCGAACCCACAGATGGTCATCCTCAACGAGGAACTGGCCACCAAGTTGGGCCTCGACCCAGACTGGCTGCGATCCTCCGAGGGCGTAGATTTCCTTACCGGCCGCGCGTGCGGCCACGCCATGGCCTATTCCGGCTTCCAATTCGGTGCGTTTAACCCGCAAATGGGAGACGGCCGGGCCATGCTCTTGGGCGAGGTGGAAAAGGACGGCCGGTTATGGGATCTCCATGCCAAGGGAACTGGGCTTACTCCCTTTTCCCGCCTCGGGTCCGATGGCCGCGGAACGCTGTCTTCCATGCTGCGCGAGTACCTAGTCTCTGAGGCTATGCATGCCTTGGGGGTTCCCACCACCCGGGCGCTGGCGGTTATTTCCACCGGACAGCCCATTCAGCGCGGGCACGTGCAACCGGCCGGCATTGTGGTACGCGTAGCGGCCAGCCATATCCGCGTCGGCACTTTCCATCTTGCCGCGCAGACGGATTACACCCGACAGTTGGCCGACTATGCCATTGCGCGCCACTACCCTGGAGCGGACTACCAGGAGTTTTTCACCCAGGTGATGGATGCGCAGATCCGCACAGTGTCCCACTGGATGCGCTTGGGCTTTATTCACGGCGTGATGAATACGGATAACACCACCATCTCTGGCGAGACCATTGACTATGGCCCCTGTGCCTTTATGGAGGCCTATTCGCCATCAACGGTCTTTTCCAGCATCGATAGGCAGGGCCGTTATGCCTTTGGCAATCAGCCCTCCATTCTGGGATGGAACCTGGCCCGCTTGGCGGAATCCCTCCTGCCGCTTTTTGATATGAACATGAATAAGGCCATGGACTTTGCCCAAGAATCCATCAACGGCTTTACCGACCGCTTTGAGCACCAGCACAGGGCAGATTTGGCACAGGCTTTGGATACCTCTCGAGAGGTCGCTTCTTCTTATGCGGCTGCCATGCAGCTCAACGGCCCAGATATCACGCTCGCTCACCGCGCTCTTGCCGACGCCGCCGCGGGCCACCCCACCCACGCCCGCGAGCTCTTTGCCGAGGGTGACTTCTTGGATGACTACCTTGCGTCCTCGCCCGATCCTTCCCGCGTCGATAATGCCATGCCGCGGGTGATCCCGCGCAACCTCGCCGTAGAATCCGCGCTGGATGCTGCCGAACGCGGGGAGTTGGGCCCGTATCAGGAGCTTCTCCACGCGGTCACCCACCCGTGGGAGCCCAACCCAACGTTCGAATCGCCGGATCCTAATGGTCTCGAGGGCTACCTCACCTACTGCGGCACCTAGGGCTGCCATTACCGGCCTAGGACGCACGAAACCCCCGCACCGCCAACGTGGCGGCGCGGGGGCGCGTAGGGAGGAAAGCTAGCTTTTAGCGGTCCAGCTTCAGGGTCTTCTGGGTGTACTCCCACATTTCGTCGTACAGCTTCTCATCGTTGCGCAGCTTGATGCCATAAGACGGAACCATCTCGCGGATCTTGTCTGCCCAATCAATCATGTGCTCGCCGAAGCAACGCTCCAGCAGCTCCAGCATGACGGCCGGGGCAATGGATGCACCTGGGGAAGCGCCGAGCAGGCCGGCAATATTGCCCTCCTGGTTGTTCACCAAGGTGGTGCCGAACTCGAGGGAGCCGAACTGCGGAGCACCAGCAGGCTTAATCACCTGGACGCGCTGGCCAGCGATAACGGTTTCCCAGTCGCTTTCCTTTGCTTCCGGTACGTACTCGCGCAGGGCTTCCACGCGGTCCGAGAAGCTCTTGCGCACCTCATCGACCAGGTACTTGGTCAGGCCGAACTCCTGCACGGCAACGCCGAGGTAAGAGGTGATGTTGTCTGGGCGGATGGACTTGAACAGGTCCAGGTAGGTGCCCTTCTTCAGGAACTTCGGGCTCCAACCACCGTAAGGACCGAAGAGCAGGCCCTTCTCACCGTCGATCACGCGGGTATCCAGGTGCGGCACCGACATTGGTGGGGCGCCCACGGCAGCCTTGCCGTAGACCTTAGCCTGGTGCTGCTCGATAAGCTCTGGGTTCTTTGAGCGCAGCCACAGACCGGATACTGGGAAGCCTGCGTAACCGGCAACTTCCTTCACCTTTGCCTTGCGCAGCAGGTCCAGGGCGTAACCGCCAGCACCAACGAAGACGAACTCTGCCTTAACTACGGTGATGTCACCGGTGTGCTTGTTCTTGGAGTACACCTTCCACGCGGAGCCATCGCGCTTGATGTCGATGACCTCGTGTCCGTAGCGGATCTCGGTGCCGGAAGCCTTAGCTGCGGTCAGGAACTGCTTGGTCAGCGCGCCAAAGTTGACGTCGGTACCAGCGTCGGTCCAAGAAATGGCCACCTTATTGGAGAAGTCACGGCCCTTCGCCATCAGCGGCAGCTTCTCAGCAAAATCGGAATCGTCCGCGGAGAACTGCATGCCCGGGAACATGTGCTTCTCGCTCAGCACATCATAACGGCGCTTGAGGTAATCCACCTGGATTTCGCCCTGTGCGAAGGACACGTGCGGAACCGGATTAATGAATTCGCTCGGGTCGGTGAGAATACCGTTGTTGAGCTGGTGGGACCAGAACTGGCGAGACTTCTGGAACTTCTCGTTGATGCCCAGAGCCTTGGAGATATCAATGCGGCCGTTCTTCTCCGGGGTGTAGTTCAGCTCGCACAGTGCGGAGTGGCCGGTACCGGCGTTATTCCACGGGGAGGAGGACTCCAATGCGGGGCCATCGAGGCGCTCAAAGACCATTTGGGTCCAGCTGGGCTCCAACTCGCGGAGCATAGCACCCAGGGTGGCGCTCATGATGCCAGCACCGATTAGTGCTACATCGACCTCGTCTACAACCTGTGCTGTCTTCTTAGCGGAGGACACTGTGTTATTACCTCTTCGAATTGAAAATAGATATCCATCGGCGCGGTCTACGCCTTGATTTTTAGCGCTTAGCGCCCCGCGCCACCATCGCTGCACTATGACAACCTGGCAGTGCGTCACGCATTAAGGCCTTACTCTACGCTTTTCTCATCCAATTTGGGATTTCTCCCCCAGACCAGTGGCGAAAATGTGGGAATTTCCGCCCCCACTATTTACACCCCACCGGCAGCACCATAAATTCTTCGTTGCACCTAGAATCGAGGCATGGTTACACACTCCCCGGTATGGGGCCCAGACAAGCTTGGCCCTGACTATGAAGCTGCCACCATTGACTTGGGTACAGACCCCGATGGCGAGGGCGACGTGGTCACCACCCTGGTGCACTACGCGCCGGAGCATGCGGGCGATACTGCACGTGAGTCAGCCGCCCCGTCTCGCCCGGCACTGGTGTGGCTACACGGCATGACCGATTATTTCTTCCACACCCACGTAGCCGAGCACTTTGCCGCCGAGGGTTATGACTTTTATGCCATCGATCTGCGCAAGTGCGGCCGCTCGCGCCGCTCGGGCCAGTCGTGGCACTATGCTTCGGACCTGGCGCTGTACTTTACAGACCTCACCGCCGCTCTTGATGCGATCCCCAATGATGAAGTCATCTTCATCGCCCACTCCACCGGTGGCTTGATCGCCCCGCTGTGGATGGATCATCTGCGCCGAACCGACCAAGAACGCCACCAACGCTTGGCGGGCCTCATCCTTAATAGTCCATGGCTGGACATGATGGGCGTGCCCGGCCAGGTCCTCACTCCCCTCAAGCCGCTGCTCTACACATTGGGCCGCATCGCCCCCATGACTCCCCTGCCTGGTGGCAACCTCACTGCTTACGGCGAGTCCGTGCATAAGGATTTCTACGGCGAATGGAATTTTGACCTCCGCTTTAAGCCACTGGCGGGCCATAAGAAATATGTCGGTTGGATAGCCGCGGTATTCCACGGCTTTGATGCTATTCACAGCGGCCGCGTTGATGCCGGTGTCCCCATCTTGACGCTGCAGTCCACTCGCACCCAATTGGGTCAGCCTTACTCCGACAGCGTGAACCACGCAGATGTCATCATCGACGTTGCGCAAACGCGGCGCTGGGCAAAGGAACTTAGTGCCCACTACACCTTGCATCCCATCAAGGGGGCTAGGCACGATGTGTTCCTATCGCTTCCGGACCCGCTCCAAGAAGCTTTTGACGCCTGTGACAAGTGGCTGCCCACCGTCCTAGAAACCCCACAATCTACTCAGTAATTAAGCCCCTATATATAAGGAATAAACGTGACTACTTCACACCAGTCCCACACGCCCGCTGCCGAGGAACATTTCGACCTCATCATCATCGGCACTGGCTCCGGAAACTCCATCCCTAGCCCGGATTTTGATGACCGGAAAATCGCCATCATTGAAAAGGGCACCTTTGGCGGGACCTGCCTCAACGTAGGCTGCATTCCCACCAAGATGTATGTCTACACCGCCGATATTGCCCTAGCGGCGCGCGAGGCCGGCCGGCTCGGCCTTGATGCTCAGGTCACTAGCGTGGATTGGGATTCCATCGTGGACCGGGTCTTTACCAACCGCATCGACCAGATTGCCCAGGGCGGCGAACAGTACCGTCGCGGCGAAGAAACCCCGAACATTACCGTGTTTGATGAGCACGCCCGTTTCGTCGGCCCGAAGACCATTCAGACCGGCGAGCATGTCATCAGCGGCGACCAGATCGTCATTGCCGCCGGCTCCCGTCCGGTCATTCCGGAGGTCTATGCCAACTCGGGCGTGAAGTACTACACCAATGAAGACATCATGCGCATGGACCACCAGCCAGAAAGCCTCATCGTGGTAGGCGGTGGCTATATCGCCATGGAGTTTGCTCATGTCTTTGACGGCCTCGGCACCAAGGTCACCGTGGTCAATCGCTCCGAGACCTTGCTACGCCACCTGGATGATGACCTATCTAGCCGCTTCAACCAGATTGCTCGCGATCGCTTCGACGTGCGCATAGCCAATGGCACCAAGCTCGAGGAAACTGACACGGGCGTGCGGTTGGAGCTCGACAATGGTGAGTCCGTGGAAGCAGAAGCGATTCTGGTTGCTACTGGGCGCACCCCAAACGGCGATCAGATGGATCTGGACAAGGCGGGCATTGAACTGCTTGCCGACGCCCGCGTGAGCACCGACGAGTTCGGCCGCACCACCGCCGAGGGTGTTTGGGCGCTCGGCGATGTCTCTTCTCCATATATGCTCAAGCACGTAGCCAATGCGGAGACACGCGCAGTGCAGCATAACCTGCTCCACCCAGAAGATCTCCGCCCACTGCCCCACGACAATGTCCCCGCCGCCATCTTTACCCACCCACAAATCGCCACAGTGGGCCTAACTGAGAAGCAGGCGCAACAGAAGGGCTTCGACGTCACCGTCAAGGTACAGAACTTTGGCGACGTTGCCTACGGCTGGGCTATGGAAGATCACACCGGAATCTGCAAGCTGGTAGCAGACCGCTCCACTGGGCAGCTTCTCGGCGCGCACCTGATGGGCCCGCAGGCCTCAACCTTGATCCAGCAATTGATTACCGCGATGGCCTACAAGTTGGACATGCGGGAATTCACTCGCAACCAATATTGGATCCACCCTGCGCTGCCAGAAGTAGTGGAAAATACCCTTTTGGGACTGGAGTGGAATAAGTGAACTGTTACGTGATCCTTCTCACACTCCTCCAGTTTCTTCCCAGGGTTTAGGACGTTTTCCCACTTCACGCCAAGGAAGTCCCATTCACAATTTCAGGAAATTCACCACCATAAAGGGGCCCAAATTAATTTAATCGCTGAAATTCCGGTCTTTGACGTGCAAAAGGACGGGAGTTTTACTAAATTCACTTGGGACACCGGCTCGAGCCGATACGAACACGGCTACCGCGTGTTTATGAATACCGCCTGTGTATTCAATAACACTTTGGTTTCCCAGTGCGGAAGCCTTGCAAGTACGACTTTTAAGGAATTTTGATATGCGTATCCGCAATGCAGCAATCGCTGGCGCAACCGCTCTCGCCGTTGCCTTCGGCGGCACCACCGTCGCTTCCGCTGCCGACACCGTCAACCAGAACGGCAACAACGTCACCGTAGAGCAGGCTAACCCTTCCAAGACTGGTAAAGGCCAGGCCGAGGACCAGACTCCAGAGGACTACACCCCTTCCCTGTCCTCCAAGCTTGGCCACAAGCTCGAGGGCGACAAGGCAGCTAACGGCGTTGCCATCTTTGGTTCTTCCAAGGACTTCTCCGGCCAGCCAGCATGGGCAAAGGTCTTCTACGGTGCAACCGTTGTAGCAGGCGTTGGTGCCCTGCTCGGCGGCATCATCGGCCCTGTTTACAACTTCTTCGTACACGGCCCGTCCTTCTAAGCAACAGCCACACGGCTCAATCAAAACTTCCGAAAGGTAATTTTCACAATGCGTAACTTCCGCACCGCAGCCGTTGCTGCTGCTACCGCTGTCACCGTAGCTTTCGGCGGCGTTGCCGTCGCTTCTGCAGAGTCCTCCACCGCCAACGAGAGCACCGGTTCCTCCCTGTCCTCCAGCTCCTTCACCCAGAAGGGCAAGGAGTGGGGCGCATGGACTCCGGGCGAGGACGGCAAGCCGGTAGTAACTGCAGACAACCAGGTCACCGGCGAGGACATGTTCGGCAAGGAAACCTCCGAAACCATCCCGGAGTGGGCTTCCAACTGGAAGAAGGGTGCTACCGCACTGGGCATCACCTCCGTTATCGGCGCAATCATCGGCGCTTACAACTACGCTGTTTACAACGGCATCATCCCGCAGCACATCCTGGACCCAATCTTCCGCCGCTAATTGTTAGCCGCAGATTGGCTCTAGATAGCTAGGGCTTGCACGGGCCTCGTTCTTGTAACGAGGCCCTTTTTGCTATATATAGTCGCTCCGATACGGCCGACTGCTCCGTGGGAAGTCGGCAAGAATACAAAGGCCGCCTCCACTCCCCTTCTCTGGAAATGGAGGCGGCCTTCAGTTTGTTCTGAGACTAAGTACTAGTCCTCATCTGGAATGGTAAGGATTTCATTGCCGTCTTCGGTGATGACGAGGGTGTGCTCAAACTGGGCAGTGAACTTGCCGTCGGTGTTTTGGACGGTCCAGTCATCATCCCAGATCTCGTAATCCAAGGAGCCGAGGTTAATCATCGGCTCAACAGTTAGGGTCATGCCAGGCTCAAGGATGTCGCGGTACACGGTCGAGTCATGGTGTAGGACCACAAGACCGTTGTGGAAGGTTGGGCCGACGCCGTGGCCGGTGAAATCGCGCACGACGTTGTAGCCGAAGCGCTTGGCATAAGACTCAATAACGCGGCCAATGACGTTAATCTCACGGCCGGGCTTTGCGGCCTTGATACCGCGCATGGTGGCCTCCTTGGTGCGCTCTACCAGCAGGCGGTGTTCCTCGGAAACATTACCGGCAAGGAAGGTGGCGTTATTATCGCCGTGGACGCCATTCTTATAAGCGGTGATATCGATATTGACGATGTCGCCATCCTCAATCACGGTGGTATCCGGGATGCCGTGGCAGACAATCTCGTTGAGGGACACGCAGCTGGACTTGGGGAAGCCGCGGTAGCCCAGCGTGGACGGGTAAGCGCCGTGGTCACACATGTACTCGTGCGCGACGCGGTCTACATAATCGGTAGTTACGCCCGGCTGCACGGCCTTTCCCGCCTCCTTGAGGGCGTTGGCTGCAATCTTGCAGGCCTCACGCATCTTCTCAATGACCTCTGGGGACTGGACGTAGGGCTCGCCTACGGCCTCCTGCACCTCGTCTTTCCACACGTACTCGGGGCGCTCAATGCTCTCCGGCACGGTGAGGATCGGAGTGGGCTTGCCTGGCTTTAGCTTTCCTCGATTACTCATGGTTTCCCATGGTAGTCCTCTGCGCCCATAATGCAGCAGCCGGGGTCACGAGGACAGGCGGGGTTTCTACCCTTCGGCCGGCGGAGCCGCACCCTCGTGCGGTCCGGACCGGTAGTCATCGACCTTCTGCAAGAAGTTGCTAGTGATATTGACCGAGACATCGGAGCCGCCGCCCAAAACCACGAGGGTGGCAAAGGCGATATCGTCTTCTTCCCGGTAACCGGTAAACCAGGCGTGCGAACCTTCATTAATCTCGGCCTCACCGGTCTTGCCGTAAATCGTGCCACCCGCTGCCATGCTGCGGGCAGTACCGTTGGTGACTACTTGGCGCATCATGCCGCGGACGTTATCTAGCACAGGCTTCGAAATCTGCTGCGGCTTGTCGGAGGCTTTGGTTTCGTGGCCTTCGATAAGCGTGGGCGTAGGCGTCTTGCCATTAGCAACCGTTGCGGAGACAAGAGCCATGCCGAAAGGGCTAGCCAAGTCGTAACCCTGTCCATAGCCAGCTTCAGTGCGCTCCAGTGGTTCTTTGCCCTCTGGAATGGAACCGGTAATGGTAGTAAGGCCTGGGATATCGTATTCCACGCCGAAGCCAAACTTCTTTCCCATGTCTTTCAACTCACCAGGCTTAAGCTTGGTGGAGATATCCGCGAAAGTAGTGTTGCACGATTGTGCAAAGGCTTGGCTGAGCGGAACGCTGCCTAGGGCGAAGGCATTATAGTTGGTCACCACGCGGCCAAAGATATCCATGGTGCCCGGGCACGGAACGATGGTATCGGTATTAAGCCCCTGCTTTTCTACGCCGGCCGCTGCGGTGAGAATCTTGAACACCGAGCCCGGCGGGTACTGGCCTTGGAGGGCTACGTCGCCGTCTTCATCGGCCTTCTCGGTTTGGGCGACGGCCAAGATATCGCCGTTGGAGGGACGGATGGCTACGAGCATGGCTTGGGAATCAGCACGCTCATTGACCGCCTCCTGCGCGGCCCGCTGCACGTCGTAGTCCAGACCTACCTTGATCGATGGTGCCGCGTCAGGGTCGTGCTTTTCCACATCAGAGAGTGCTGCGCCATTCTCATTGACCACAGAAATGGACCAGCCGGTTTGGCCATCAACCTCATCCTGAACCGCGGAACGCACGCGCGACATCAGATCGGGTGCCAGGCCACGGTCGCGGGTGACCAGAGCCGGTTCTTCATTGAGGCGCACGCCGTCTATGCCTTCCACCTTGGGGCGCACGGTCTTGGCTTGATCCTCCGTAAACATGGTGACGGAAAAGGAGCCGTCTGCATCCTCCAATTTTTTCGCCAGATCCTTGGCATCCATCTCCGCAATGGAGTCATCCTGGCGGTGAGCGGCAGCTAGTGCGCCGCTGATCTTGGAAGCGGTGGGACGCACATCATCCAGCGAGCTGGTATCTACCACCAGCCGGTAGTTCAGCCCCGGGCGCATCAGTTCCACTCCATTGGAAGACACCACGCTGGCGCGCTCTGCTTCCAGTGCGCGCAGTTCCAGGTGCTGATTTGCTCCCAGGTCGGGGTGGATAAGGCTCGGCTTCCACCGCACCGTCCACTCATCCTCAGTCTTGGTCAGCGTCATCTGCGTGTCATAGCTCAAGGTACGTTCCTTGGGAAGGTCCCAGGTGACCTTGTAGTTGGCCGTGGCGAGGTTCTCATCTTGGTCCACGCCTTCAAGCTCAATGTCGAGTCCCTCGGCCTGCAGGCCGGAGTAGGTGGCATCGAGGGCGGAGGTGGCGTCCGAGGGGGCGTCGGTAAGCGCGGCTAAACCGTCATTATTGCGGGACTCCATCCCCTGGAGGAATTCTTCCGCCACCGGTTCCGCAGAAACCGGCTTCGGAGTACAGGAAACCACGCTGGTGGAGGCGAGCGTGATAGTTGCAACCAGCGCGACCAACTTCTTCATGTCTTGGCACTCTAGCAGCGCAAGCGCCAAAAAAGACTGCCCCACACCGAAGTGCGGGGCAGTCTGCTCAAAGTGGGTGAATTACTGGGTTACGCGAACCTCAGCCTTGGCGCCTTCCACGGCTTCCATACCCTGCTCATCGGCAATGCGCATGGCCTCTTCAATGAGGGTCTCCACGATCTTGTCTTCCGGCACGGTGCGAACAACCTCGCCCTTAACAAAGATCTGACCCTTGCCATTGCCAGAAGCAACACCGAGATCGGCATCGCGGGCCTCGCCTGGGCCGTTGACAACACAGCCCATCACGGCAACGCGCAGCGGGAACTCCATGCCGTCCAAGCCGGCGGTAACTTCTTCTGCCAGCTTGTAAACGTCCACCTGGGCGCGGCCGCAGGACGGGCAGGAGACGATTTCCAACTTGCGCGGGCGCAGGTTGAGCGACTGCAGAATCTGGTCGCCCACCTTGATTTCCTCTACCGGCGGGGCGGACAGGGACACGCGAATGGTATCGCCAATGCCCTCTGCCAGCAGTGCACCGAAGGCCACGGAAGACTTGATGGTGCCCATGAACTTCGGACCGGCCTCGGTCACGCCAAGGTGCAGCGGGTAATCAGTCTTTTCCGCCAGCTGGCGGTAGGCCTCCACCATCAGGACCGGATCGGAGTGCTTAACGGAAATAGCGATATCGCCATAACCGTGCTCCTCAAAGAGGCCAGCTTCCCAGATAGCGGACTCGACGAGTGCTTCCGGGGTGGCCTTGCCGTACTTTTCCAGCAGGCGCTTGTCCAAGGAGCCACCATTCACGCCGATGCGGATGGGAATGCCGGCATCGCCGGCTGCCTTAGCGACTTCCTTCACGCGGCCGTCAAACTCGCGGATATTGCCCGGGTTCACGCGGATGGCGGCGCAGCCAGCGTCGATGGCCTGGAAGATGTACTTAGGCTGGAAGTGGATATCCGCAATCACCGGGATCGGGGACTTCTTGGCAATGGCCGGAAGTGCCTCCGCATCAACAGGCTTAGGGCAAGCCACGCGCACGATATCGCAACCGGAAGCAGTCAGCTGCGCGATCTGCTGCAACGTGCCGTTAATGTCGTGCGTCTTGGTATTGGTCATCGACTGCACCGAGATGGGTGAGTCAGAGCCGACGCCGACCGGGCCCACCTGCAGCTGACGAGTCTTGCGGCGCGGGTGCAGGACTGGTGGTGGGCCGTCTGGGATTCCTAGACCGATGGGGGTCGACATGAATTCTCCTTGTTGAAGCACAGTAAATACATACGGTGGGTGATTAACGCCCCCACTCTAGCACTGCTTGCTTTATGCCTGAAGTGCGCGCAGCGGGGGCTGCGGCGGCTAGCCAAATAGCCGTATGGGGTTGACCACATCGGCAACAATGACAATGACACCAACGCCCATTAGCAGCGCGGCCATGACATAGGTCACCGGCATCAACTTGGTGTAATCGGCCGGCCCCAGAGCTGGCTTGCCCGCCAGTTTGCGGATGCCATCGCGCAGCTTTTCATAGATGATGACGGCGATATGTCCGCCGTCGAAAGGCGGTAGCGGAATCAGGTTAAAGAGTGCGAGGAAGAAGTTCAGGGTGGCTAGCATCATAAAGAACATCGACCACAGGGAACGCTCTGCCAATTCGCCGCCCACGCGGGAAGCACCGACGACGGACATCGGGCCATCGGCCTCGCGTTCGTGGCCGAAAATGGAGGCCACCACACCCGGAATTTTGCCCGGGAATTGCTTCAGCCCCTCGACCGTTGCGTCCAGCGAGTAGGTGCTAAAGCGCCAGGTTGCCGGTAGGGCGTCAACGGCGCCGTGCTTTTCGACGACATCGATTAGCTGATTACTCAGTCCGATCGAGCCAGCATCCACCAGCTCGCCGTCTTGGTTCAACCGCTTGACCGTATCGAGGTGGACCGAGAAGTCCCTGTCTTCCCCACCGCGCTCAACCGTCAGCGTGATGGTCTCGCCGGGGCGCTGCATTACCTCATCACGCAGCTGGGTAAAAGAATCCAGCTTCTGACCATCGAGAGCCACAATAATATCGCCCTCCTGCACGCCGGCCTTTCCAGCGGGGCCTTTACCCGTACACGCCTCTAGCTCTTGGTTCGGCTTCTGATTGGCCGAGCACGTCACCTCACCTACGCGCGGGCGCACATCAGCGTCCGGGTTGGGCAGACCAGCCGTCATCGCCACAAAGTAGAGGATGACAAAGCCCAGAATCAGGTTGACACCGATGCCGCCGGCCATCACGATTATGCGCTGCCACCACGGCTTTTTATACATCGCATGGGGCTCTTCTTCCTCGGTGAGGAATTCATCCTGCGCGGTCATACCAGCGATATCGCAAAACCCGCCTACTGGGAAGGCCGCAAGCCCATATTCCGTGTGGCCCTTCCGGAAGGAAAATAGGCGCGGCCCAAAGCCAATAAAATAACGGCGCACGCGCATGCCAAAGGCGCGCGCGGTGAGCATATGGCCTGCTTCGTGCAGCGCTACGGTAAGCCCGATGCCAAGGGCGAAAAACACAATGCCCAGCAAGTTTGCCATGGTGTGAAAGCTTTCTAGTCAGCCAGCGAATCAATCAGCGCATTCGCGCGCCTGCGCGCCTCGCTTTCTACCGCGAGGATTTCATCGAGGCTAGAGACTACACCAGCAAACTCGGATGCGGAATCAAGGATCGTGCCCACGACGTCCACGATCTCCGGGAAATGGATGCGTCCGGACAAGAACGCGGCCGCCGCCTCCTCATTGGCGGCGTTATAGATGACCCCTGTTCCCTCGGCCGCGGCCCGGCGGGCGAGGTTGACGGCGGGAAAGGCGGCATCGTCAAGCGGCTCAAAACGCCAGTCATGCGCCTGCGCAAAGTCCAAGGCCGGCTGGGCGCCTGGTACGCGGTGCGGCCAGTTCAGCGCCAGCGAAATGGGCAGCTTCATTGACGGCGGCGAGACCTGAGCAATTGTGCAGCCGTCTTTGAAGGTGGCCATGGAGTGAATGATGGACTGCGGGTGCACGGTGACGTCGATGCGCTCCGGGGCGATGCCAAAGAGCAGGGTGGCTTCAATCAGCTCCAGGCCCTTATTAAGGAGGGTGGCAGAGTTGAGGGTATTCATCTGCCCCATGGACCAGGTAGGGTGCTGCGCTGCCTGCTCAGGGGTCACGTCCCACATCTCTTCGCGCGACCAACCGCGGAAGGGGCCGCCAGAGGCGGTAAGGACGAGCTTATCCAGCTCCTCCTCCTCGCCGGCGCGCAAGCACTGCGCCATGGCGGAATGTTCCGAGTCAACAGGGATAATCTGGCCAGGGCGCGCCTTCTGCGTAACCAGCGTGCCACCCGCGACGAGGGATTCCTTATTGGCCAAGGCTAAGTACTCGCCCATTTCCAGTGTGGCCACGGTGGCCTTGAGCCCCAAAGACCCCACCAAGGCATTGAGTACCGTATCGGCCGGGGCCGAGCGCACTAGGTGCTCTGCAGCGTCGGCGCCACTCAAAACCGAACCGCCTAAAGCGGCCGACACCTCGGCGGCGGCGGCCTCGTTGGCCACAGCAACGTGGTCAAACGAAAGGTTGAGGCTACGGGCTTGTTCGATGATGAGCTGCGGGTTGGAGCCACCCGCAGCGATTCCCACGACGTCGAATTTATCGGGATTATCCGCAATGACTTCCAGAGCTTGCGTGCCGATTGAACCGGTGGAACCAAGAATGAGTATTCGCTGAGTAGTCACGCCTCCACCCTAGCGCCCACTACCATTGGGCGTGCGCGGCAGGTACGCCGCACTGCGACGGGGGTGTTTAATCGCCATCTCAGGTGCGATGTTTTAGAATGTGTAGCAGACAAATGGCATTGGTGTGCCCGCATGCCCATCGCGCAGACGGACACACGCAGAAGCGAAGGAGAGCAAGTGTCTTCCCACAAGCCGGTACCGCAGGTATTTGACGGTGTTTCTACTGAGGACGTTCCATCCGCAGGATTCGGTTGGTCCCGCATCAGCCGCTCTGGCGTGCAGATCGCTGGTTGGATCTCTGTCCTGTTCCTGCTTGCCTACAACTTTGGTAACCACAAGGGCCACGTTGAGACCATCTGGCTCATTGCCTTGGCTATCTTGATCGCCGTTGGCCTGCTCATCCACGCTTTCCAGCCTAAGTTGCACCAGGTTCGCACCGTGACCGCCCGTAACCAGCCGGTGGGCCACCAGGAGCCGGACTGGGTCTACGACCAGAAGACCAACACCGGTGTATACGCCGAGCTGACCGATTCCCAGCTGCGCGCGCTCAACATTGAGCCTTCCCGCGTTTCTCACCTGCGCGTTGAGCCAGGCACCAACAACGCCACCCCGGTTACCTCCGGCAAGCACACGCTCTAAGCTTTTAGTACGCTTTAGCTACCGCCGCCCTTCCCTGCGAAGGCCGGCGGTTTCTTTATGCCTCCGCTTGGCGACGCCCCCCTACTCACCAACGCAGTCTGTCGTTGAGGCTCCACTCCCAGCCCCACGGACCCAATCGCGCCCTGGGAGGGCAGCGATGCGGCCACTGTCGCGGGGCCGGAGGATTAAGACACCCAGTGCCCCACCTTGGCGTAAATCTCAGGCAAGGAGTTGTCCACACGTTTGCCGCTTACCCGGAGGGCGACGATATAACACGCAACGGGAACCGCAACGACGAGGATAAACCCCAGCACAACCAGCGCCATATTCGAGCCGTAGCCGATGGCCATTGGAATGACGCCAGGGATAATCGGCGTCCAGCCAATAAACAAACTCAAAATGGCGCTTAAAAAGGCACTGGCCGAGTAGCCGGATTTATCCGCCCACATACTGCCACCGGGCCGCGCGGTGGCAAAGGGATTATAAGTGGAAAGCAGCAATGACAATCCCGCAGAAGAAATGAAAATTCCCAGTGCTACCACCATCAAGCACCCCGTGAGCGCTTTGTCGGCACTCACCGCGAAAAGCACCGCCGCCGAGAGGACGAAGATTGTGACTGTGGGCGCCAAGTGCGCCCAGTGCCGCGCGTAGAGAAACGTGCGCGGACGAACTGGTGCGACCATCTTTACCCACAGGCTTGGACCGTCATAACCAAAATCATTTGTGGCTACAATTCCGCCGAAGAGTCCCAGAAATAGCACTCCTATAGAAGGCATGACGGAATCAGTAGTAAAGCCTTGAATGATAAAGACGATTGCCAGAATCGGCTGCATGATGATGGTTCCAATAAGGCGGGAGTCACGGAAGATGTAGCGCAACGAGCGCGTAAATTCCATCGCAGCTGGTCCGCGATAGGAAAAGGAGCCCAAGGAAAAGCGGTTAATCCCTTTGGCCTTTTCGCGGCGTTGGTGCGCCGGAGACAAGAGTGTGCGGCGCTCGAATTGCAAGCGCAGCAACCGGTGCCACGCCCACACGGCTGCGCCCAGCGACACCGCGGCGATGAGGACCTGTGCTAGTGCCACCGCCAGTTGGCCTTGGGCGAGCGCGAGCGCCCAGCCCACCGGTGCGCCTACGGGCGTCCACGCCAGCCCCTCGCCCACCGTTCCCAATGGGAAGTCAGAGCCAGCGAGGGAAGCAAGCCGATTAGAACCAAAGATGAGCAAGAACACCGCCAGCGCACCCAAAACTTTGAGGGTGGTCGAGCTTAGCTCCGCGACAGTAACCCCAGCATAGACCGCGAGATCTACTAAGACCAGCGTCAGAACTAGGGAAAAGAGCATGCCTAGGCAGAAGGGCACGATGAACAATGCCTTACCATTGGCCGCCAAGATCACGCTTCCCGCCACCGCGTAGGCGATGGAGAGCAGGACAGATACAGGTGCTCGCAGATTGAGTACTGAGGCAATAGCTAGTGCCGGTGTGATGTCTTTTAACCGCACCGGCAACGCGGAAAGCTCACGGGCAGAAAGCTGATTCTCCCCGCTGGGCATGATGAGGGTGATAACGATAAAGGCAAGCGTGCCTACAGCAGGGGCCACGGTAAGGGCTTGCACGTTCCCAGTTCCAATGGAGATATCTGCCGCAGCAAGAGCGCCCAGCGACGCAAGGCCGATAAGACCGTAGAGCAAGAGGCAGATAGGGATCATGACCGCCGCGGCATTCGCTTTGAGATTGCGGACCCACAGTGTGCGGTGCAGCTTGAGGAGCGTCGAAGTCATTGCGCCTACGCCTCCCCTTCCCCGCGCTGCGGATCGCCGCCTCCACGGCGCAGCCAATCGAAAGAGTCCGCGTCAAAGTCACTCCCACCGGCAAAGTGGATGAAGGCATCCGTCAGGCTACCGCCCTGGCGCACCTCCTCCACATGGCCAGCAGATAGCACCTGTCCTCCCGCGATAATGGCTACGTGGTCACACAAGCCTTCTACCAATTGCATGACGTGTGAAGACAGGATTACGGTGCCACCGCGGGCGGCATAGGCGCGCAAGAGCTCCTGAATGAGCTGGCCGGAGACTGGGTCCACCGCTTCCAAAGGCTCGTCGAGGATCACTACCTCTGGGTTATGCAGGAGCGCACCTGCCAAAAGGATCTTCTTAGTCATGCCGGCGGAATAGTCCGCGATGGGTTTATCGGCGGCGTCGGCAAGCTGCAGGGCATCCAGCAGCTGTGCGCTGCGGCGCTCCACCTCGGCTTGGTTCATGCTGCGCAAAGCGCCGAGATAAAACAGGTACTCTGGGCCCGATAAACGGTCAAAGACGGGAGCACCATCAATGAGCAGGCCCATGGCCGCCTTGGCCGCAATCGGTTCCTGCCACGTATTGTGCCCAGCGATAAAGGCCTCGCCGCTATCCGGGCGCAGCAGGCCGCATGCCATGGTAAGCATGGTGGTTTTGCCGGCGCCATTAGGGCCGACGATGCCATAAATAGAGCCCCGCGGAATGTCGAGGCTCAAATTCGACACCGCGGGGCGCCCAGCGAAAGATTTATTCAGACCGCGCACAGCAAAGGCCTGCGCGGTGGGGTCATCTGCAAGCGGCGGATAATTCGGAATAATCATATCCGCCAATCTTATCAGTTAGGCGGACTTATCTTCCCGTTCATCCGCTGCGAGCTGACCACAAGCTGCCGCAATCTCATCGCCCTTTGTATCGCGCACCGTGCAAGGAACGCCTTGGGCCTGTACGCGGCGCACGAACTCGTCTTGGCGGTCCTGCGGAGCTGCATCCCACTCCGAGCCCGGCGTGGGGTTCAGCGGAATGACATTGACGTGAACCTTGGAGCCCAGCTTCTGATGCAGCTTGCGGCCCAGCATATCCGCGCGGAAATCCTGGTCATTCTTATCGCGAATCAGAGCATACTCAATGGACACGCGGCGAGCAGACTTATCCGCGTAATAGCGCGCAGCATCGAGCACCTCATCGACGGACCAACGGTTATTGACTGGCACGAGACCATCGCGCAGCTCATCATCCGGAGTGTGCAAGGAAACGGCGAGCGTGCAGGCCAAATCTTCGTCCGCCAGCTTACGGATTGCCGGTGCCAAGCCCACGGTAGACACGGTCACGTTGCGCTGGGAAAGACCAAAGCCGGCACCATCCTGGCCAGTAATCTGTCGCACGGCCTGCACCACGCGCTTATAGTTGGCCAGTGGCTCACCCATGCCCATGAAAACTACGTTGGACAGGCGGCCGCCTTCTGCTGCCATTGCAGCTGCAGCATGGCGGAACTGCTCAACAATCTCACCCGTAGACAAATTGCGGTCCAGACCGCCCTGGCCGGTAGCGCAGAACGGGCAGGCCATACCGCAGCCGGCCTGGGAAGAAATACACAACGTAGCGCGCCCTGGGTAGCGCATCAGAACCGACTCCAGCAGCGTGCCATCATGCAAACGCCACAGGGACTTAGTGGTCTCGCCGTCATCCGTGGAAGTAGTCCGGATAGGCTGCATTAGCTCAGGGAAGAAAGCTTCCTTGACTGCTTCGCGCTTGCCGGCGGGGATATCGGTCATATCCTCTACATTGTCGGTATAGTGCTCGTAATAGTGCTTAGCCAGCTGCTTTGCGCGGAATTTAGGCAGGCCAATTTCTGCGAGCTTGTCAATACGCTCGGTTTCGGTCAGGTCCGCGAAGTGCTTAGGGGGAAGTCCGCGGCGCGGGGCGGAGAAGTTAAGTTTCACTGGTTGAGCCATAGTGTTGCCCATCTTTCCACGGTCTGCGTGGGTTTTTCCAATTGAAAGCCATGCCAAGTGGCATAATCGACAGGTTTAAAGAAATAATGGATGCATGACAAATCCGAATTACCCCGCAGATGACTTTTCTTCTTCCGACGCAGACCTCTCCTCGACGGAGATGAACACTTCTGCACCGGAGACCGGTTCTAGCCTAGAGCCAACGGTCTCTGACTCTACTTCTCACTCCACCCAGCCTTCCGGCAAGGCAAAGGGATCTTTCGCAGCCAGCACGTGGATCGCGCTCATTGTAGGTTTCCTGCTGCTGATTGTTCTCATCGTTTTCATCATGCAAAACCAGCACGCGGTTCCCATGAACTTCCTAGGCTGGTCCGGTGAGTTCCCTGCCGGAATTGCTTTCCTCATCTTCGCCATTGGCGGAGCGCTCATCATGGCACTGGTGGGTGGCTGGCGTATGTTTGAGTTGCGCCGCCAACTTCGCAAGCAGGCTCAGCAGGTATAGGTCTTAAAAGCCGCCTCTCCCCCCTGTCCTGCCTACTTAGGAAAGACTATTGGGGAGAGGCGGCTTTTGCGTACCCGCTGTTCCTATGGTGTGAACGTTGCCAGGAAGCTAATGGCCACCCAGGTAACCATGGCGGAAGGCAGCATGCCATCCAGGCGGTCCATCAGTCCACCATGGCCTGGCAGCAAGGCCGACATATCCTTGATTCCGAGCTCACGCTTAAACTGTGATTCCACTAAGTCGCCCAAGGTGGCACAAATGACAAGGCCAAGCCCCATTAGGCCGCCCACCCAGGCATCGTGATGGAGCAGGAACTTCACGGTAAGCGCGCCGGTGACCATGCCAAAAAGGATGGACCCGGCAAAGCCCTCCCACGATTTCTTGGGGCTTACTGCAGGGGCCATGGGATGCGAGCCAAACATCACTCCGGCGATATAGCCACCAGTATCGGAGGCCACCACGCACAACATGAAGACGACGATGGAAGCGGCACCACTGGCAAACGGGGTCGACACCAGCGACAGCATTGCTGCGAAGGTGGCAAAAAGCGGAATCCACGTTAGGACAAAAATGCCGACGGACATATCACGCAGGTAGTTAATGGGTGGGCGATGGCGACCATTATGGAAGAGGCGACCAAACATAAGCGCCAGCACAGCGGTGACATAGACCGCGACAAGGCCGGGCGCGCCCAGTGGCCACGAGATCCACACCATGGCTTGGCCCAAAACAATGAGCAGTGTGCGCGGAATATAGTAGGAATGCTCCCGCAGGCGGCTGAGCACCTCCCACATGGCAACGCCAACTGCAAGGGCCACGACCGCGTACCACGCGAGTGGTCCGGCCCATACGGCGAGCACGACAAGTGCGCCGAGGCCTACGCCAACGCCGATAGCAGCCGGCAAATCGCGGCCTGCACCATTCTTCGGCTGAGGCAATCGGCGGTTAATGGCGTCACTCACCGTGTCCGGCTCCTTTCACTGCTTCTTTCGCGCCCCTCGCTGACTTCTACTGCTCGACCTCCGCTACTCCTAACTTCGGAGCTGTAGGCCGCGGAACAGAAAAAGCGCCGCCGGCCGGGGACGGGCACGGCGGCAATGACGGGAGGTCTTAGACCTCCATCAGCTCGTTTTCCTTATTATCTACCAGCTTATCCACCTGCTCGATGTAGCCGGAAGTAATCTTTTCCATTTCCTTTTCCGCTGCGATGACCTCGTCCTCGCCGGCGTCGCCGTCCTTCTGCAGCTTCTTCAACTGCTCCATGGCCTTGCGGCGAATATTACGGATAGCAATCTTGCCGTCCTCGCCCTTGCTCTTGGCCAGCTTCACCATTTCTTTACGACGCTCCTCCGTCAGCTGCGGAACGGTCACGCGCAGAACCTGACCATCGTTGGTGGGATTCACGCCCAAGTCCGAGTTGCGGATGGAGTTTTCAATCTCATGAATCATGGACTGCTCATAAGGCTTGATGAGCAGCATGCGCGGCTCCGGTACGGAAATGGTAGCCATCTGGGTAATTGGGGTAGGTACACCGTAGTATTCGGCTACCAAGCCGTTGAACATGGTGGGGTTCGCGCGGCCGGTACGAATGGTCACCAGCTGCTCGCGGGTGTGCTCGACGGAAGCGGTCATGTGCTCTTCTGCTTCGAGCTGAATCTCATCGATCATGAGGTTAAATCATCCTTAAACGAATAGGGGTGGCTGTATAAAAAGGTAGCAGGTTCGCAGCCCTTACAGTATTAGGACTGCACCAGCGTGCCGATAACTTCGCCTCCTGCGGCACGGGCGATATTGCCCTCCTCCAGCAGGTTAAAGACCAAAATTGGCATATCATTGTCCATGCACAGGCTAAACGCCGTAGCATCTGCAACCTTAAGGCCCTTTTCAATGACCTCACGCGGAGTGATTTCAGAGTACAGTTCCGCATCCGGGTTGGTACGTGGGTCATCGGAGTAGACGCCGTCGACTGCCTTGGCCAAGAAAAGAACCTCGGCGCCAATTTCCAGGGCACGCTGCGCGGCAGTGGTATCCGTGGAGAAGTACGGCATGCCCATGCCGGCGCCAAAGATAACCACGCGACCCTTTTCAAGGTGACGCTCAGCGCGCAGCGGCAGGTACGGCTCGGCAATCTGCGCCATGTTGATGGATGTCTGCACGCGGCAGTCCACGCCTTGCTGCTTGAGGAAATCCTGTAGTGCGAGGGAATTCATTACCGTACCCAGCATGCCCATGTAGTCCGAGCGAGCACGATCCATGCCGCGCTGGGAGAGTTCTGCGCCGCGGAAGAAGTTTCCGCCACCGATAACCACTGCAATCTCGATTCCCTGACGGGAAACCTCGGCGATCTGGCGGGCTACGTTTTCAACCACATCTGGGTCGATGCCGACCTTGCCGCCGCCGAACATCTCACCGCCCAGCTTCAGCATTACTCGCTTGTATCCGGTTCGCTTAATATCTGCAGCAGTCACGCCTACTTCGTCTCCTTAACGCGGGGCAGTTTCAATCTCCGCCCTATCTTACCCATATATCTTTCGCTTCCTCACACCGCCCGCCGGTGCAGGCCACTAGGCAATTGCTACGTGCCGGGCCCACCTAGGGACAGTCAAGCCGCACTAATCGTCACGGTGAGCGCACAACAAAACCCACGAAGGGTCATCCTTCGTGGGCTAAGTGTTAAAGCGGGGTAGGCTTAAGCGCCAACCTCGTAGCGAACGAAGCCGGTGATGGTGGTGCCAGCTTCTTCAGCAACCTGCTTTACGGTCTTCTTGTTATCAGACAGGGAAGCCTGCTCCAGCAGAACGATGGACTTGAAGAAGCCGTTCAGGCGGCCTTCCACGATCTTCGGCAGGGCTGCCTCTGGCTTGCCCTCCTCACGAGTGGTGGCCTCAGCGATCTCGCGCTCCTTCTCGACGATCTCTGCAGGAACGTCCTCGCGGGTGAGGTACTCAGCGTTCATTGCAGCAATCTGCAGGGCTGCAGCGTGAGCGCCTTCCTCGCTGCCCTCGTAGGAAACCAGAACGCCCACTGCCGGCGGCAGGTCAGCGGAACGCTGGTGCAGGTAAACGGCAACGTTGTCGCCCTCTACGGTAACTGCACGGCGTGCCTGCAGCTTCTCACCGGTCTTTGCAGACTCCTCGTCCACGACCTCGGAGACCTTCTTGCCGTCGATCTCAATGTTGTTGAGCTCGTCAGCGGAGTTTGCCTTGGCCTCAGCAGCAGCGTCAGCAATCTTGGCTGCGAAGGTCTTGAAAGCCTCGTTCTTAGCAACGAAGTCGGTCTCACAGTTGATCTCGACCATGGTGTTGCCGGAAACGGCGATGAGACCCTCGGTAGCCTCACGGTCAGCGCGCTTGGAGACGTTCTTAGCGCCCTTAATGCGCAGGTACTCAACGGCCTTGTCGTAGTCGCCGTTGGACTCTTCCAGAGCCTTCTTGCAATCGAGCATGCCGGAGCCGGTAGCTTCGCGCAGTGCCTTGACGTCTGCAGCAGTGTAGTTCGCCATAGTTGGGGCGATCCTCCTTGAAAATCAAACAGTGTTCGTTCAAACAGCGTAGTCGACGCGGTGAAATCGCGCCGCTTTAGGGTGGCAGAAACCACCCCTTTCCCACCTATGCATGAAAGTGGAGCTGGTTTCAGCAGCCCCCAGCATAGATAAAACCAACCCCCGCCGCCGTTAAAGCACGGTGGCGGGGGTTGGTAAACAGCCTTGGGCAGGAATTACTCTCTTGCTGCCCCACACCAAAAGTGCGTGGGGTATTCAGTTAAACGCAGGTAAGGAAGATTCCTAGCGAGAAGTTAAGACTACTTCTCGGCCTTGTCTGCGGATGCTTCCTCAGACTTTTCCGCGGAGGCCGGGTCGGAAGCTGCGGCAGCTGCCTCAGCGTCACGCTTTTCCTTCTCAGCGGAGTCGCCGGCAGCTTCCTTAGCTGCAGCCAGCTGACGCTCCTCACGAGCCTTCTTGCCTTCCTCAACAGCGGAGGCAACGATGCCGGAGAGCAGCTTGGTGGAGCGGATGGCGTCGTCGTTGCCCGGGATCGGGAAGTCAACGTCGTCCGGGTCGCAGTTGGTGTCCAGGATGGCAACAACCGGGATGTTCAGCTTGTGAGCTTCCTTGACCGCGATGTGCTCCTTGTTGGTATCAACAATCCACAGTGCGGACGGGGTCTTGGCCATATCGGAGATGCCACCCAGAACGCGCTCAAGCTTGGCGCGCTCACGGTTGAGCATGAGAACTTCCTTCTTGGTGCGGCCCTTGTAGCCGTCCTCACGCTCATCCATTGCCTGAAGCTCCTTCATGCGCTTCAGACGCTTGGAAACGGTCTGGAAGTTGGTGAGCATGCCGCCCAACCAGCGGTGGTTGACGTAAGGCATACCGACGCGGGTTGCTTCCTCAGCAACTGCTTCCTGAGCCTGCTTCTTGGTACCAACGAACAGGATGGTGCCGCCGTGTGCAACGGTTTCCTTGACGAACTCGTAAGCCTCGTCAATGTAGGTCAGCGTCTGCTGCAGGTCGATGATGTAGATGCCGTTACGGTCAGTGAAGATGAAACGACGCATCTTCGGATTCCAGCGACGGGTCTGGTGGCCAAAGTGCACACCAGCGTCGAGGAGCTCGCGCATGGTTACAACTGCCATGATTCGCTCGCTTTCTTTTATCTTGTCTTTCGGTTTTCCAATTGTGCGGTGTTTTATTCCGCACCCTAGCAACGAAGGCCCCGCTGACACCTTGTTTCCAAGGACCACGTCAACCGTCAGGCTGTCTCTTCCTTCCAGCAGGAAGCGACAACTTCGCCGCGCGTAGTCAATGCCTCCACGAGGTGGACACACTGCTGCCACAAAGAATAATCCCCTTACGCTGGTTTTTCCAAACCGAAGTCAGCTTATCCACAACTTCGCCGCAGCCACTTTGCCTCAATCGTCACAATCGACTCAATCACATCATGCAACCCAAGTTGTCCACAACTAAAGGAGAACTCACTTCCCAACCGCTTGCCTCCGGCGGACACTGTGCCCATGAATCAGTTTCTTTCCTCCTCCACATTTCCCGCTTGCCGACGCCCCGCCTTCCTCCCCGCCGCTTTCCTCACCCTTCTTTCGCTTCTTATTCTGTGTTGCCCACCGGCCACAGCCTATGTCGACCCCGCCTCCGGCAAACCTAGCCCAGCGCGGGTACTGCGTGGATTCGATGCCCCCGAACAAAAGTGGAGCCCTGGCCACCGCGGCGTCGACATGGCCCTATCGGTGGGCTCGCCGGTGGTAGCCGCCGAAGACGGCAAGGTCGCCTTTGTGGGCACGGTTGCTGGCAAACCAGTTGTCTCCATAGCCCACGCGGATGGAGTGAGAACGACGTATCAGCCCGTGCACGGCTCCGTAAAGCAGGGCCAAGAAGTCCGCGAGGGCCAAGTTATTGGCCGTTTAGGCAATCCCGTCGATGGCTACCCCGGACTGCACTGGGGCGCACTTATCGCAAAAGATTCCTACATCGATCCTTTAACCCTGCTGGACATGCCGGTGATTCGACTCAAACCGCTTTAGGCTCGGGGATGGGCTTGATCGTATACGCGCTGCAAGCGCTGCGCGGACACGTGGGTATAAATCTGCGTGGTATTAAGCGAGGAGTGCCCCAGCAGTTCTTGCACTACGCGCAAATCCGCCCCGCCTTCCAATAGGTGGGTCGCGGCAGAGTGGCGCACCCCGTGCGGGGTAAGCCCCTGTGTACCAGTGACTTTGGCGGCCTTTTCTACAATGCGGCGCACCTGGCGTTGATCGATGCGCCCTCCCCTGCTGCCAACAAAAACTGCTTCAGTATCGGCCGCAGCGATTTCTCCACGGCCTTTGTCAATCCACTGCTTTATGGCGTCTTCCGCTGCGTGCCCGAAAGGCACTACACGCTGCTTATTGCCCTTACCGGTGACGTGCAAGGTACCGCGTTGAAAATCAATATCCCCTAGATCTAGCCGGACCAACTCCGCCACGCGCATACCGGAGGCATAGAGCAACTCCAGGATGGCACTATCGCGAAGGAAGTGGACTTCATCGGCAGAGACCGCATTGCCCATAAGCTCGCCGGCCTGCTCAGGAGCGAGAACCGTGGGAAGGTGACGCCCCACTTTGGGCGTAACTAGGCGGGCAGCAACGTCTCGCTTCAGGTGCCCTTCGCGCACTGCCCAAGTAGAAAAACCCTTCGCTGCCGCGGTGCGCCGTGCCAGGGTGGAACGCGACTTTCCTTCCGCAACAGCCTCTGCCAACCATTGGCGCAGGCTGTTGAGGTCAAACTCCGCGAAGGTAGGCACGCTGCGTGCAAGGTCGCGCAAGTCGGAGCGATACCCGCGCACCGTCGCTTCTGCGCGGCCTTTGACATGTAGTTGGAAATCCGCGAAGTCCTCAATGGCCTCAGCCATCTGCCCCTCAACTTTCGGAGACTTCGCGGACTTTCCATCTTCACTCATGCCACAGCAGTGTACTCGCCCTACGCAGGTGCCATTTATTCCGTTTCCCGGCGCGCCCAGGTATTGCCATGCCGGACGACAACGCGCATCTTTTCCAGTGCCAGTAGTAAGTGAACTGTCAGCGGTAATCGGAATCCTGCTTCGCGGGCAATGTCTTCTGCCGTTGCTTTCTCCTGTCCTAGCGGTGGCGTCGCGTCAAAGACGCGCAACTCATTGCGGGAGAGGCGTTGGGTCATGGTTGCCGCAAAATTGATTTCGTACTGTGCGCCTGGGTCTACTTCCCCGGCGCGACTTACTAAGGCGCGAATTTCATCAGCACTGGTAACCAACTGTGCGCGGCCTTCTTGAATGCGCTGGTGGCAGCCCAACGAACCGCTGGTAGTTATCGGCCCCGGCACCGCCATCGCAACTCGCCCAAGCGCTTCTGCCCAGTTGAGGGTGTTCAACGCGCCAGATCGAAATGCCGCCTCCATAACTACGGTACCGTGACTCAATGCTGCCACTAAGCGATTGCGCGTTAAGAACCGGTGGCGCTTCGGCGCGGTTTCCGGCGCGAATTCAGAGATGATGCAACCATTGTCCGCAATCTTAGCGAATAAGTTGGCATTGCGGGCTGGGTAATCCCTATCGATGCCACACGCTGCTATGGCTACCGTGCGCCCGTTGTTGTGCAACGCTGTTTCGTGCGCGACGGTATCCACTCCCAGCGCGCCGCCGGATATTGGAGTCCATTCATGCTGAACCAATCCGGACACGACGTTGTGGGTGGCCTGCCAGCCATAGCGAGAAATGGCACGAGTACCGACGATGGCCACAGCTTGAGCAACCTCTGCCTGCAATGGCGCACCGCGCACCCACAGGCTATGTGGTGGCAATGCTTGGTCATCAAAAGTAGCTGGGGCCTCCCCGCCGTGCTGATAGAAGCCGAATGCAGAGTCAAACTCCTCTGTGGGCCACTCTGGGCTTTCTGCCGTAATGAGCCGAGCCCCGACCCTTTCGGCTGCCGCCATATCTTCGGCCTGCCGCAACCAGTCATAGCGGGAGGCCGTGCGCGCCAAAAGCGGGCCAATCCAGTCGGCGCGATTGTAGATTCCGTGGGCGATTTCCTCAGCTGGGTATTGCGTAAGCAGGGCCTGCAAAGCAGCAGAGGGGCCTTCCACCACTCGATTGAGGTATACCCAGGTCACATACGAGGAAGAGAGATCAAGGTCGCTCATGCTGCGAGCCTCCCGACGTTTATTGAGCCGCGCAGATCGAGCGCGCGCCCCACTTCGTCCAGGTCCGGCTGTGCCTTTCCTGCTAGATCGGCCAGAGTCCAGGAGAGTTTCAATACGCGGTCCACTCCGCGCTGGGATATTTCACCTTCAGCCAAGTAGGCAGACAACATGACCATCGCAGCCTCTGCAGCGGGTCTCTTTCGGCGCAAATAGGACGAAGGAACTTCCCCATTGGTGCGTGCGGTGATGCCATCCGCCCACCAGCGTGCGGCGGCGCGCTCACGGGCAGCGGCGACGCGCTCGGCGATGACTGCGGATTCCTCTTCACCGTCCGCGTTAATTGTTGCCGCCTGCCCGCTTAAGGTGACCACCATATCCAGACGGTCTCGCAACGGTCCGGAAAGATTGGAGAGGTAGTTCATTCGTTCATGGGGGTTGCATCTGCACTTAGACGGGTCTTCGGCCGCACACCTGCACGGGTTTGCCGCCATGACCAATTGGAAGCGAGCAGGATACGTAACCTCGCGGCGCGAGCGCGCCAACCGCACCTGTCCTTCCTCCAACGGTGCACGCAGACCATCGAGTACCGGCGCGGCTACTTCACTGGCCTCGTCAAGAAAGAGCACACCATTGTGAGCCAAGCTCACCGCACCAGGGCGCGGATGTCCAGAACCGCCACCAAGAAGTGCAGCCCGAGTTACCGAGGCATGCGGGGCGATGAACGGGGCGCGCTCGATGACCTCACCTGGGGTTCCGGTAAGCGAATGAATTGCGGTGGTTTCGACCTGCTGGTCCGGGGTAAGTGTAGGCAGGATGGTGGGCAGGCGTGAGGCGATCATGGACTTTCCTGATCCTGGCGGCCCAATCATCATCAAGTGATGGCCTCCAGCTGCAGCAACCTCGGCAGCCCATTTGGCATTAGCTTGGCCAGCGATATCGCTAAAGTCGAGTCGCGACGCCGCCGCAGGCGCGGGGCTGAGCGACCCCGAAAAGCTTCCAGCCTGCGGCAGCCCACGGTTTCCGCAGGCCCATCCGAAAGCTTCCTTCAAAGACGACGCAACCAGTACGTCCATGTCCGGCACCAATGTCGCCTCGGCGGCATTGCCAGGCGGAACAAGGAGAGTTGTTATTCCTTGTTCCCGTGCGGCAAGGAGGGCAGGGATGATGCCCGCTACAGGCCGAACGGAGCCGTCGAGGCCGAGCTCGCCTAGGACCAAGGTGCGCTGGAGACGTTGGGCGGGCGAGGGAGTACTGCCATAAGACGGGAAGTCGGCCTCCGCCTGGGCCGCCAGAATCGCAAGCGCTATGGGTAGGTCAAAGTGGGACCCGGATTTGGGAAGCGACGCCGGGGACATGGAGACAACCACTTTCGTCTTGGGCCAGGGCAGATGGGAGTTAAAGGCTGCGGTCTTGATTCGGTCCCGAGATTCGGAAATTGCGGTATCCGTCTGGCCTACAACGTGAATGCCCGGCAGTCCGTGACCGACGTTCGCTTCCACGTCAACCAACTGGGCTAAGACTCCGTTGAGGGACATGGTCAAACAATTACCTAGAGCCATCTTCAACCCCCTTGAAGTGTTCCAGCGCAAACCCCTGCCCGCGCGCGACCAAGGCAATAACGTCGAATCGCACCTCAGATAGTGGCTTTCCATCAAGCCACTGCGCCGCGGCTTTACGCAGTCGCGCGAGCTTCTGCGGGGTTACGGCCTCAGCTACCCCGTAGCTAGAATTGGCGCGGGTCTTAACTTCAACGAAGACGATGGTTCCGTCTGACTCCCGGGCGATGAGGTCGATTTCTCCCACCCGATAAGTGACGTTGGCAGCAATTATTTCTGCCCCGCGTTCGCGCAGATAGCGCGCTGCGAAGGCCTCTCCCCTTTTTCCTAAGACTTGTTTATGACGGGGCTTCTTCGTGGCCAAGCGGTGTTCTGAACTAATGTGCATTGCGGTTTATCCTTGTGCGTCGAGAAATTCATTGGCTAGCACAGGACACCGCAGGTGAAAGGGCCTACACAAGGGACACAAAAGCAAAAAAGACCCGAGCTGTGGATAACTACGCTCTGCAGCGCTGTTATCCACAGCTAGGGTGCGGCACGTTGTGCGCCAGCTTGACAAAGTTATTCCGGCATCATGAATTCCGGCTTATCCAGCTCCTCGATGTTTACGTCCTTGTAGGTGATAACGCGGACGTAGCGCACAAAGCGCGCGGAGCGGTACATATCCCATACCCAAGCATCAGACATGCGCACCTCGTAGTAGACATCAGGCCCAGAGGTATGCGGAATGAGCTCTACCGCATTAGCCAGATAAAAGCGCCGCTCAGTTTCAACGACATAGGAAAACTGGCTGACAACGTCCCGGTACTCGCGGTAGAGGGACAGCTCTACCTCAGCCTCGTAGTTATCGAGTTCCTCTGCACTCACGGTGGACCTCCAGGTTGTGGGTTAGCTCGCTTTAGCTTAGCGCGAGGAAGGCTAGATTTTAGCTAGGCACGCGCGGCAAACTCCGCTTGAGCGCGGCGGACATTCTCGTAGCTCATCCGGTGCTCCGGACACGCTCCAAGCGTCGCAATTGCGGCCTCATGTGCCTTGGTTCCGTACCCCTTATGGCTGGCCAACCCGTAGCCGGGGTACCGCGCATCCAATTGGTGCATCAGGTGGTCGCGGCTGACTTTGGCCAATACACTCGCCGCGGCGATACACCGTGCGGCCGCATCGCCGCCAATAATGGGCAGGTGGGGTTGGGTGAGACCGGGGATAAAGAGGGCGTCGGTAAGCACATAGCCCGGAGGTGCTTCCAGGCGGGCAACTGCCCTGCGCATGCCGGAAATATTGGCGTGTTGGATGCCGCGCTTATCGATGTCCCCCGCACCAATATGCACCACAGACCAGTCCACAGCCTTGTCTTTAATGAGTGGAAAAAGCTTCTCGCGCTGTTTGGGGGTGAGCTTCTTGGAGTCAGTAAGCTCCGCCAACTCCTTAATTGTCCGATCAGGCATCACACAGGCCGCGATGGTGATTGGTCCACAGCAGGCACCGCGCCCAGCCTCATCCACGCCAGCTACAGGACCTAAACCGGCCTTGCTCAATGCGACCTCGTAGGTGCGCCGCTGTTTAAGCCGCCGCATGCGAAATTTCCGGGTGCTCCACCCCACCCCAACGCGAAAGCGGCAAAATGACGGCCTCGACGCGCCCGCGGACATTGTCCACCGGCACGGTGCCCTGCAGATGGTCACCCAAGTGCGCACGGGAATCGAGGGAGTTGGTGCGATTATCACCCATCACCCAGAGGCTTCCTTCTGGGACGGTGACTGGGCCAAAATACTCACCGCCGCACTCTTGCGAGCCCACACTGGGATCTACGGGAATCTCCGGCGGATCGAGGACGAAAGATTGGTCAATGGACTTTCCGTTCACCATGACCGCAGGATCGCCAGCCTGACAACTCACCGTCTGCCCGCCAGTAGCAATGACGCGCTTTACCAGGATATTCTCCCCATTAGGAAGCAGCCCTACGGCCGACAAAGCGTTCTGCGCGCCGCGCACAAAAATATTGTGCGAGCGATTGACCTCAAACTCGTTATTCCATGAGTCGGGCCCTTCAAAAACCACAACCTCCCCGGGCTTGGGGTCCGTGAAGTAGTAGCTGACCTTTTGCACGGCAATGCGATCATTTTTACAGCCGGGACACCCGTGCAGGGTCGGCTCCATCGAAGCAGAAGGAATGACATACATCCGCCCCACCAGCGCCTGCAGGAGCACCAGCAGGACAAAGCCTGCCACCACGGGGATAAGAAAATCCCGGGTGCGCAGGCGTTGGGAGGAAGGCTTATTCCTGAATGTCCGGGTCATCGACCCCACCTATGCGGGTAAACGGCCAGAATACGAATTTCACCTTGCCGCGGACGTTTTCTACTGGAACCGTGCCATGGAACTTATCGGTCATGTGGTAGCGAGAATCGGCCGAAGCAGTACGGTTATCGCCCATCACCCAGATATTGTCCTCCGGTACCTCGACGGGACCAAAGTACGGACCACCGCAGGCCTCCGAGCCGGTCGATTCATCTACCGGGTACGTTGGCGGGTCTTGCACGTAGTCTTGCTCGATGGGCTTGCCATCTACCATGACTGCAGGATCGCCCTCTTGGCAGGACACCGTCTGTCCGCCGGTAGCAATCACACGCTTGACCAGAGTATTTTCGTCTGGCGGTGCCAAGGATACGAAGCTCAACGCATCCTGCACGCCATGAATGACCGGATTGGACGAGCGCGGTGAGACGAAGCTGGAATTCCAGTCCTCGGTGCCTTTAAAGACGACGACATCACCTGGTTCTGGCTCGCCGTCACCGTAGTAAGAGATCTTTTCCGTAAAGATACGGTCATTTGTGCAGCCCTCGCAGCCGTGGAGAGTCGGCTCCATCGAACCCGATGGGATCACATACTGCCGGCCGATAAAGTTCTGGAATAGTCCGACGATCACGAGAACCGTCGCCACTACCAGAAGGGTTTCCAGCAGCCACGGCATTTCCTTCTTCTTAGTCGCCTCTTTGCCTTGCTGGGTGGCGTCTCCCTGTACTGGGTGGGCCCCCTCGCCTTCTGGCGGCTGTTCCTGCGAGATGCTGTCTTTATTCACGCGCTAGATCCTAGCAACCCCACGCCCGATGTCCGGTCTTATCCCCCTCGCGGCAGGGGGATTCACAGTCAACTTTTCGTTTAGAACATGGCTTCTGACTTCGGGATGAGCGAAATTGGGCATAGAAAAATCCTCCTGCACCCACAGTTGGGTGCAGGAGGAAGCTGGCGCGCAGCGCGCTAGTACTAGCGACGCTCCTTGATGCGAGCCTTCTTGCCGCGCAGATCGCGCAGGTAGTAGAGCTTCGCACGACGGACGCGGCCACGGCGGGAGACCTTGATGGACTCCAAGTTCGGGGAGTGAACCGGGAAGGTACGCTCAACGCCGATACCGAAGGAGACCTTACGGACAGTGAAGGTCTCACGGATGCCGGAGCCCTGACGACGGATGCAGATGCCCTTGAAGAGCTGTGCACGCTCGTTGTTGCCCTCGATAACCTTTACGTTAACGTCGAGGGTATCGCCTGGGCGGAAGGACGGGATATCGTCGCGCAGCTGTGCTGCATCGACCTTGTCAATAATGTTGGACATGCCAATATTCCTTTTCAGTTTGGGACAGAGGACCCTAGCGGCGTACTGCCTAACCGGTTCGTGCCCGTTACATAGAACGGTGCACTATTTTTCCACATCCACAGGCAGGAACCAAATTTCTCCCCAGCACTACTTTCTCCCTCCTCCCAAGCTACGCCGCCGCAGCAGCCGGGGAGCGGACAAGGTGCTCATCTAGGATTTTCGCCGTACCCAAGTGACGCGCACGAAAGACCACATATGAGGCGAAAAGTGCGATCAGGGTGAATCCGAGCAACGCTGCCATTCCAGTCCAGAAAGTCGCATCATGAATCCCATCAGTGGCACGCGTGAATGCGCCTTTGGCGTAGGTCATCGGGTGGAAAGGATGCATCATACTCAACGGGCGAGGTATCGCAGCCACCGGCCACACGCCGCCAAAGACCATCACCCCGAGGGCGAAAACTCCCGCAGCAAAGATGCCACCGATCTTTCGCCCAAAAGTCACGTGGAAGAACTGGTAAGTCGCCGCACCCACCGCCGCGATCGCTGCTACTACCCCGAGAATCATCGGCCAGCTAGCCGGTGACCACCCCAAAGTCGCTGACATCAGCGCCATAAAGGCAAGGACAATGAAGTTGAGCACGGTCAGCGTGACGAACGCAGACAATACTCCGCGCGCAGGATGCGAAACTGGAGTTCCTTTACGGCCGAGGTAATAGGGAAACACCATAGCCACCAGCAGCATGACGAGGAAGCCAAAGACGAGCACTAAGAGCAAAGAGGCACCGCCGGTGACGTCCTTGCGGGTGGGGTCCGTGGAGCTTATTGCAGTTTGGACTGGATGCACATTGGACGCGGTGAAGTTAATAGGAACGGCCATGTTTTGAGCTGAGTCTTCCGGTTTGGAGATAGATGGCGCTTTGGCTGCACCATCTGCCAGCTTCTGTGAGAGCTCACCAGAACCCGCCTTTAGCTTATCCATACCACCCTTGAGCTCGGCACCACCGGCTGCCAAGCGGTCTGTTCCCGTCTTCAGGGTGCCAGTTCCGTTGTGGAGGCGGCTCGCGCCATCGTGCAGCTGAGCGGCGCCGTTGCCAAGTTCGCCAACGCCGCTGTGTAGCTCTTTCGTGCCATCAGCCAGACGGTGCGCTCCGCCATTGAGCTTGTTCATGCCGCCCAAATACTCCGAATTGGGATCTGAAAGGTTGTAGTACAGCTGACCGGTACCATTAGAAAGTTGCTCTAGTTTATCCACCATGTTGCCACTCGTGGCCGGATCAAGTTTGGATACGAGCGAGTGGAGCTGTTCAGCCTGCTGCCCCATACCCAAGTTACGCAGCACCTCTACCAGTTGCGAAAGGGCAGGAACCACGACCTGGGCCTGTTTGAGCACTGGGATAAGCATTCCCGTGAGCTGATTGACTCCACCATCGATCTCGCCGGCACCGTCGGCGAGACGGCCAGTGCCAGCGAGCAGCTTATCGGAGCCTTCGGCAAGTTGCGTTGCACCATCATCCAGGCGAGTGGCACCATCATCGAGTCGCCCGACTCCCTCATTGAGGCGGGTGGTGCCATCAAGCAGCGCACCAGTTCCATCATGTAGCTTTCCTGCACCGGCTCCCAGCTGACCTATACCGGCGACCGCACGACCTCCACCTTCTTGTAGCTTCCGGGCACCTTCATCAAGACGCCCAGCGCCATCGGCGGCAGTACCCAATCCATCGCTTAGCTTATTGAGCCCTTCGATTACCTGGTCAGCATATTTTTTCGAGATTGCATTTTCCACGCTAGTTTGCACCTGCGGGATGAGGCTTGAAGAAATAACGGAGCCGTTCGTGCCGTAATAGTCATTGCTAGCGAAGTGAATTTCAGGTTTGACGGGCTTATCACTGATGATGGACACCGCTTTTTTGGAAAAGTCCTCAGGAATAGTCACCACCAGCAGATATTTACCCTTTATCAGCCCTTGGGCCCCCTCATCCTTATTCACCTCTGCGAAATTTAGGTAATCGGTATCCAGCAGACCTTCTACCACCTGATCGCCGTAGTTGGTATCAACGCCTTGCTTGTTGACGCCCGCGTCTTCATTCACCACCGCTAGGTCGATTTTGCGCATGTATTTGGATGGGTCCCACATCGCCCACATCATGGTTCCGGCAACAATAATGGGTGCAACCAGGAAGAACACGATGAACAACCGTGCCAATGCACTGCGCGGACGCCAATCCAATACGCGGTGCCAACCCAACACTCCCCTGCCATGGCTGGCTTTAGCGGCTTTGCTCATTTCCTTCTCCTTGTAATTAAAATGGCACCAAGCTCCTTTTATTTAGTTTTGCCAAACTTACCATTTTGAAACAATCCCGGCGTACATTGGACCCCACGTCGTGGAGGAATTCTCTCTTAGGAATGCAAAAGCTCCCACCGTCCGCAACGATGGGAGCAAAAAGCAGCAGGTAGAAAGGCTAGCCCACGACGATTAGAAGCCTGCCTTCTTCAAGGCATCGGCCATGGCTCCACCACCACCGGGGCCACCTCGACCGCCGGTGCGGCCGCGCGAGCCGCCCCGGGAACCGCGCCCGGACTTGTGGCCGGAGCGCTTTCCTTCTCCCCTGCCGCCGGACTTGGCGGAACCACGTGGGGAATCACCGCGGCGCTTCGGAGCCTGCTGCCCCGGTTCATCATCGAGGCGCAAAGACAAGCCGATGCGCTGGCGCTCCACATCAACCTCCATGACCTTCACCTTGACCACCTGGCCAGAGCGCACGACCTCGTGCGGATCGGAGACAAACTTGTGGCTCATGGCAGAAACGTGGACGAGACCATCCTGATGGACTCCGACATCCACGAAGGCGCCGAATGCCGCCACGTTTGTCACCGTGCCCTCAAGAATCATGCCCGGGGTGAGATCGGAAACCTTATGTACGCCCTCTTTAAAGGTGGCGGTCTTGAACTCAGGGCGCGGGTCGCGTCCGGGTTTATCCAGCTCGGCGATGATATCGGTCACCGTAGGAATGCCGAAAGTCTCGTCTGCAAAGTCTGCTGGCGCCAGCGTGCTAAGTACGCGGGTATTGCCAATAAGTTCAGAAATACCCAGGCCCGTCTTTTCCGCGATGCGGGAGACGACAGGATATGCCTCAGGGTGTACGGCAGAGGAATCCAGCGGATCGGTACCGCCGTTGATGCGGAGGAAGCCTGCAGATTGCTCAAAGGCCTTAGGCCCAAGACGCGGTACCTTCTTCAGTTCCTTGCGGGAAGCAAAAGAACCGTGTTCATTGCGGTAGGCCACAATATTGGTGGCGATGGTGGAATTGACACCAGCTACGCGCTCAAGCAGCGGGACGGAAGCGGTATTGAGATCAACGCCCACGCCGTTTACCGCACTTTCCACGACGCCATCAAGGGTGCGGGCGAGCGCCGTCTGATTAACGTCGTGCTGGTACTGCCCCACACCAATGGCCTTCGGATCAATCTTGACCAACTCAGCCAAAGGATCCTGCAAGCGGCGTGCGATGGAGACCGCGCCGCGCAGTGAGACATCCATGTCGGGGAATTCCTCCGCCGCAAGCGGCGAGGCTGAGTAAACCGAAGCGCCGGACTCCGATACCACTACAGGAGTGGGTCGCTGACCCCCAGCTTGCTTGATGAGGTCCGCAATTTCCTGGGCAAGCTTCTCGGTCTCGCGGGAGGCGGTGCCGTTGCCGATGGCCATAAGGTCTACAGAATGCTTGGCGCACAGGGTCGACAGCGTCTGAGCTGCTTGGCTCCACTGGTTCTGCGGCTGATGCGGGTAGACAATGGCGGTATCGAGCACCTTGCCGGTTTTGTCCACTACCGCGCACTTCACACCATTGCGGTAACCCGGATCCAAGCCAATGGTGGCACGTTGGCCAGCAGGTGCCGCGAGCAGCACGTCGCGCAAATTGGTGGCAAAGATCTTCAGCGCGCCTTCCTCTGCAATCTCTTTCAGCCGCATGCGAACGTCCAGGCTGGAGGAAATATAGAGCTTGGTGCGCCAGCCCCAATGGACGGCGTCGGCAAGCCACTTGGAGGAGCGATCCAGCTCGAAGCGGGAGGCGATTGTGTCCTCGTAGTCCGCGTCATCGCCGGCATCGAGCTGCAGCTGCAGCACGCCCTCATTCTCGCCACGCAGCAGCGCCAAAATGCGGTGCGAAGGCAGCTTGTGGAAGGGCTCGTTGAAATCAAAGTAATCCTTAAACTTCGCGCCTTCGGCTTCCTTGCCCTCAACAACGCGCGCGCCCATGGAGCCCTCAGTGAACATACGCTCGCGCACTTCACCCACCAGATCCGCGTCGAGCGCGAAGCGGTCCACCAAAATGGCGCGGGCGCCGTCGAGGGCCTTCTTGGTGTCCTCAAAGCCCTCGGTGGTAAAGGCCTGTGCCAACTCTTCTGGAGCGGCGTTGGGATCCGCAATGAGCTTATCGGTCAGTACCTCAAGGCCGGCTTCGCGGGCAATATCGGCCTTCGTTTTGCGGCGCTTTTTATACGGCAGATACAAATCTTCTAGGCGCGCCTTAGATTCGCAGGCAAGGATTTGTTCCTTGAGGGCGTCGCTAAGCTTGCCCTGCTCTTCAATCGCCGCAAGGATGGTCTCCTTGCGGTCTTGCAGTTCCTTCAAATAGTTCGCGCGCTCTTCAATGGTGCGCAGCTGGGAGTCATCCAGCCCACCGGTGGCCTCCTTGCGGTAGCGGGCGATAAAGGGCACTGTATTGCCCTCCGCAAGCAGCTGCAACGCGGTAGAAACCTGCGATTCCTTGACGTTGAGCTCGGCGGCGATAGTGGCCGCAATATTCACGTGGTCTCCTCACTCTTTCTCGAGGCTTGGGATTAGACCCACCCAATTTACCGCACGGCCCCTTTACTGCCTTCGCTTGCCGACGCCCCCAATACGCACAAAACCTCCTTTCCCCAGTAAGGAAAGGAGGTTGCCGTAGTGCGTTCTTAGTAGATAACCACGCGGGCGTTATCGCCGCCGGAGCAGGAAACGCGCGAAGAGCTACCGGAGCAGTACATGGTGTAGGTACCACCTGTTGCCGGCGAGTAGACACTCAAGGTAGCGCCGGTTCCGCCGCCAGCGACCCAGTTATTCATAAACGCGGTATAGACGTTGTTGGCAAACCCACTGGAGGTTTTGCTGGTAGCCGCATAGTAGCTAGTGAAGTCACTCCAAGAGTGCCCATTGCTGCTGCCAGAAGACGCTGCCTGTGCCGGCGCTGGAGCTGGAGCATCCTTGGTCTTGGTGACCGTGACCGGGCTGGAATCTTCATCCTCATCGTCTGCATCGTCCTTGGAGGAGCCGGAGCCACTATTCGCATCCGCCTGTTGGAATTGACTATCGGCAGCCGCGCTAGTCGATGCATCATCCTTGTTAGTGGTCACGAACATGATGACCATGGCAGCCACCGCGATAACCGCCACAATGGCTGCGATAATCGCGGCGATCGTGGCGCCACCTACGCCACCGCTTCGCTGCGGCTGGGAATAATACTGCTGATTGTACTGGGGCGGTTGTTGGTTATATCCACCGTAGTTATTGCCATTGGGAGCCGTCATGGTTAAGGGACCACCTTGGGAATAGGAATCTGAAGGGAAAGTCCCCTTTACTATAACCCTAGAAGGCATATGCGCTGCAGTTTAGGCAGGAAAAAGCGCTAAAGAGTTTTCCAGATTGCGCTTATAACCCAGATTCGGCCCGCCACACCGCTGGGGCGCCAAGCCCCATCTCTGTAAAACCGATTTCCGCACTGCCCACCCACGAGGCTGCCGGCGGCAAGCAGTCTGCCACCAGGGCGGCCACTGTGGCCAGGGGCTGTGTGGTCTCTCCGTTTACGATGAGCCGCCACACCGGAATTCTCTGCGGCCACTGGCCGAATCTGAAGCGATATTCCTGCGCTAGCGGGCCGCTTTCAGTGCACTCCTCCGCTACCTGGAGGGCAAAAATGCTTATTGGCTTAAAACCCCGGACACGTATCGCCTCCGGTAATGCTTCGAGGCTTTTCTCCCACTCCTGGGTTACTAGGAGTACCGAGAGGTCAGCGCTTACCTCCATTAGCTTTCACCCTGGGTGTTGGCTTCTTGTTCCAACTGCGCGATGAAGGCCTTGTCGTCCTTATCGAGCTCAGCCGCCTCCAAAAGTTCGGGACGGCGTTGCCACGTGCGCAGCAATGCCTGTTCCCTCCGCCATTTGTCTACCAAACCGTGGTTTCCCGAGGTGAGCACGTCCGGCACGGCTAGGCCACGCCACTCTCGCGGCTTAGTATAGCTCGGGCCTTCTAAGAGACCATCAGAAAAAGAATCTTCCTCATGAGAGCGCTTATTTCCCAGCACCCCGGGGATGAGGCGCACCACAGCCTCAGCAATCACCAACGTTGCCACTTCCCCACCGATCAACACATAATCGCCGATAGAAACCTCGCGCACGCGGTAACGCCGAGCGGCGTCATCCACCACGCGCTGATCGATGCCCTCATAACGCCCGCAGGCAAAAACAATATGCTCCTCATTGGACCACGCCCGCGCATCTGCTTGGCTAAACGGTTTTCCCGTTGGCGTCGGCACGATAAGCAATGGGAGGTCGCTATCCTCATCGGCCGTGGCATCAACCGCATAGGCTTGTGCCTCTACCCCTTCTAATTCATCGTGGCGCGGACGGTTCAAATGTGGCAGCGCAGACTCTAGATTGGGCGCACTTTCCCGCGCAGCAACGCTATCGAGCGCCGGCCCCCAAACTTCTGGCTTCATAACCATGCCGGGACCACCACCGAACGGCGAGTCGTCGACAGACTTATGCGCATCCGTAGCCCACTGCCGCAGATCGTGCACACCTACTTCAAGGCGACCTTGTTCAATGGCCTTTCCCAGAAGCGCATGCCGCAACGGGTCCAGGTACTCCGGAAAGATGGTGATGACGTCAAGCCTCATAGATCAAGCAGTCCTTCCGGCGGATCGATGGTGCACGTTCCAGCCTCTAGGTTCACCTCAGGAACAATGGCATGCACGAAGGGAATGAGCGCCTCCTTGCTGTTATCGAGTTCTACCTCCAACAAATCCTGGCTTCCGCCGTGGATGACCGATGTGACCTTACCGATTTCCTTGCCCGCTAAAAGAACGCGAAGCCCTTCCAGCTCATGGTCATAAAAGCCACCATCATCACTGTCGAGCGGCGCGGCAAAGAACTTGGTACCACGTAGGCTATCCGCCACTGTTCGGTCTTTGATCTCTTCGAAGGTGACGAGCAGCCTTCCCTTATGGCTCCGGACCGCCTTGGTAGTTAGTGTGTGCCCCTTCTTGCCCTGCGTGCCATGAAGAACTTCCCCTACCGCAAAGCGCACCTTCGGCTCATCCGTAGTGGCCTCGACTACGACTTCGCCTTTCACGCCGTGCGATTTAATCACGCGACCAATCATCAATTCCATAGCGGAAAGTCTACAACACAGACCTCTTTGCCCTTGTCAGTCATAAACTTCCGCCACTTTAGAAAGCTAACCCAGAATTTGAGTGTCATTGTCGTTAAAGTGGGTCCATGAGCAACCTACCTACCAACTCCCCGGAAACCTTTGGCGCGGCTTCTCATTCCAGTGGCACCTCTGCCATGACCGCGCTCAACCTGCTCGACATCGCACCAGATACCGATCCGCAACGCCCGCGCCCAGGCGTCCAGCGCATCTTAAGCGCCGATGGTGCCAACCTCATTCTCTTTAGCTTTGCACCAGGACAGTCCCTGCCCGATCACAAGGCCGCACATCCGATCACCGTGCAGGCGCTGCGCGGTGAGCTTGACTTCAGCTACGGCAGTGAAACCATCACGCTCACCCCCGGCTCTATCGTGCACCTTCCTGCATATGAGGTACATAAAGTCGAGGCTACAAGCGAGAGCGGCGACCCTTCTACCCCCGCAATTTTGCTGCTCACCATGCTGACTAAATAGTTTATACGTACATAGGTTTTGTTGATAAAATGAGTTTTATGGAAACGTACAATAAGCCCTACCATCATGGAAACCTCCACGATGAGCTGCTCCGTATCGCTGTTCAACTAGGCAAAAGAAGCGGCCCCGACGCAATTACCGTTCGTGCGGTAACTCGCGAAGCAGGAGTGTCCCCTACCTCTGCATACCGCCATTTCAAGGACCAAGAAGAACTGCACGATAAGGTCGCTGAGCTTGCCACCGATGAGTTGGTCCGGCGTTTACACGAGACTACCGAGACTGCAGAGGGCCTAGATTTTCCAGAGCACCTGATGCAGATTGGTTACGCTTACCTCGAGTTTGCCTTGGATGAGGCCAATTTCTTCCGCTGCATGCTGGAGTGGAAGGCGCTGCGTTTCATGCTTGGTGTAGATCCCAATACGGAAGATGATCCGAAGATGGATCACCTACAGCAGATTCGCGATTTCTTCGCGCTGTTGTCCCGCCACGCGGAAGCGCTGGACAATACCACTGACGCTACGTATTTCATGCAGAATGCTCTGCTGGCCTGGTCGGCCATTCACGGTTTTACCGTACTTGCCATCAACGGCCCTATGTCCCGGCTTCCACGCGAGCAGATCCTCGAGCTTTTCACACCGGTTGTTACAGGCGCCCTGCGCGGCATGGACTTTAAGGATCCATCCAACGTCCACAGCCGCTACCCCAAATACAAGCCACAGAGCTAAAGGCGAACCGGCACATCCCCGAGAGGGACGCCGAAAGTTTCCTTGCGCGCCAATTTCACTAGCGACCGCGCACGCAGCCCCGCCACGGGCTAGCGTGCACGGTCGTTTTCGTGTGCCGGCATTATAGGCACCAAAAACTACAAAGGCCCCGCCACTACGACCAGTGATCGTAGCGACGGGCCCAAAGCTAGAAGCGCTATGCGCTTAGCAAGGGAGGCAGATTACTCTGCGGACTCCTCGGAAGCTTCCTCAGCCTTCTCCTCGGCCTCAGCGTCAGCTTCGCCGGCGGCAGCAGCGGCAGCCTCTGCAGCAGCAGCTTCCTCAGCAGCCTTCTTCTCAGCCTCTTCCTTTGCCTTCTTCTTCTTTTCGGTGATGGCCTCGATGGTCGGGCCGTTGTTGGCCTCAGCCAGTGCCTCGTTGAAGATCTCCAGCTTGGACTTCTTCTCCTCAGCAACCTTCAGGGTGCCCTCTGCGCCCGGCAGACCCTTGTGCTTCTGCCAGTCACCGGTGACCTTCAGCAGAGCGAGAACCGGCTCGGTTGGCTGTGCGCCAACGGACAGCCAGTGCTGTGCACGCTCGGAGTCGATCTGGATGAGGGAAGGCTCTTCCTTCGGGTGGTAGATACCGATGTTCTCGATGACCTTGCCGTTACGACGGGTGCGGGCATCAGCAATAACAACGCGGTACTCAGCAGCGCGGACCTTGCCCAGGCGCTGCAGCTTGATCTTGACAGCCATGTTGGCTCCTTTACTAGTCACTGGGCAGTACAGACGCGCACTAGGTTGTGCGCCGGTTCAACCCTTGGATTTTATCTGCGCGTGACATACCGGCCGACCGTAGACGGGAACGGTGCTACGCAGAATATTACGTTCTTCAGTTTATCTAGCTCAGAATATCCGAGTAGATAACCTGGGATATTTTAGCGCGAGTAGCTGCATTTTCAAAAATCACTACGCCACGCACGCAGGTTCGTTATGCCTGCGATACTGAAGCAGAGTACCCTTAGGGGCCGAATATAGACATTTCGTTTCATATGTATGGCGCGCCTTCCGCCTTACCATCCAGGCATAGGCGCACGAAAAGACAGTTTATGACTAAAGAATCACCGCGAAATTTCCGGTACCGCTATGACCTTGATGGTCTGCGCGGTATTGCCATCGGCCTAGTAGTTATCTACCACGTATTCGTCGGACGCGTTTCCGGCGGCGTCGACGTATTCTTGTTGCTATCCGGCTACTTCTTCTTGGGCTCCCAACTGCGCTACGCGAGCAAGCCCAACGCCTCGCTGAACCCATGGTGGCCCATCTGGCGTACCTTGCGGCGCCTGGTACCAAGCTTGGTTTTGGTCATCGGTGTGACCTACATTCTAGTGCGCATTTTCACCCCGCAGCTCATGCGCACCGAGCTCACTCAACAGATCACAGCCACCATGCTGTACTACCAGAACTGGGAGCTAGCGGAACAAAACGCCGACTACACGGCGGCCGCGGCTGATACCTCACCGCTACAGCACATGTGGTCCATGGCCGTGCAGGGCCAGTTCTACATCATGGGCATTGCCTTCGCGCTCATCTTGGCGGCCATCATGAAGTTCCGGCCAAAGCAGCAACCTTTGGGCAAGCGCAGCTTCCCCACGGTCAACCAGATTGCTGGCCCGATCCTCATCGTGGTCACGATTGCTTCCTTTGCCTATGCTTCGCGCCACGGCCTCTACGGAACTCCGGAGAACTACTACTCCACCTGGTCGCGCGCTTGGGAGTTGACCTTGGGCGCGGTCCTAGCCATCTACGGTTCCTCCTGGAAGATTCCAGCCCGCCTCTATGATCTCTTTACTGGTTTGGGCCTGCTGATGCTCATCTTTACTGGTGCCATCATCGCGGATACCACTGCGTACCCTGGCCCGCTTTCCCTCTTGCCACTAGGCGGCGCCGTACTCATTATCTTGGGCGGCGGTGGCAAGATTTCCAAGGCCATGGCCTCCAAGCAGGCGCGCTGGCTGGGCGACGTAGCCTATCCGCTCTACCTGTGGCACTGGCCGTTGCTCATTTTGTCCACCTCCTACCTGGGTCAAGAAACCCCATCGTGGTGGTTGGGCGTCATCATTATCGTCATTTCGCTGGTGTTGGCGGACCTCACGCACCGCTTTTTGGAAAAGCCCCTACGCCAGCATCGCAAGCGCCCCACGTCGGAGGATCTACCGGTGCGCAAGGGCCTGTCGACCTTGCAGAAACCCGCCGGTGCCGCCCGCGGTGTGGGTGGCGTTGTTGTCGCCGCGGCTGTTATCGGCCTCTTGGCGGTCCAACCGCTATGGATGCGCACACTGAATGATGCTGATGCAGAGCTTTTGGATCCTGCCCTTTACCCCGGCGCAACGACGTTCATCAACGACATCACCCCGCCGGATAATGTGGAAATTAAACCTGATCCGATCCTGGCCGGCGGCATCCAGCCACCGGTAGCGACAAATTGGTGCTTCGTACCAGATAGCCAGCCTGCTGACTTCTTCTTCGAAACCCGCAAGGACGGAAAGACCCCCTGCATTTTCGGTGACCCCAACGCAGAGAAGGAAGTCTATTTGGTGGGCGGTTCCCACGCGGAGCAGTATTCTGCCCCGCTGGACCGCTTAGGCAAGGAAATGGGCTTTAAGTTGGTACCGCTGCTGCGCCAGGGCTGCCCGATTGAATTGGGTGACGATGTCACCGTGACCCCAGAATGTGCCGAGTGGGGCAAGCTGGTCATGGATCGCATCGAAGAGGCGAACCCGGCCTTGGTCATCTCGAATACCACTCGCCCGCAAAATGAATATGGCACCGGCCCTGATGCCGTGCCCGCCGGCTACCAGGCGTTCTGGGATGAATTGGCCGACCGCGATATTCCTTTCTTGGGCTTCCGCGATAACCCGTGGGGATTCGATGAAGAAGGCCGCCCACGCGAGTTTGATGAATGCTACGTCGCTTCCGAAGATGCTTATGGCTGCGGCATGCGATTTGAGCAGGTCTACCAGCCTTTTGACCCCGGTGCGGTCGTGCTGTCGAAGTACCAGAATATGCTCTCGATTGATACCGCTCCGTGGTTCTGCGATGCCAATGGTGACTGCCCGGTCATCATCGGCAATACGATGGTCTACCGCGACATGCACCACATCACCAATGCTTTTGCGGAATCTGCAATGCCAATGATCCGCGAGGCACTAAAGCCCTTCCTTGACGGGAAAAAAGTCCAGCAGGAAGCCCCGGATATTCCACCGGAGCAGGCTGCAGGAGCCGTGGAGCAAGCGCCCGCAGCGCCTACCAACGCCGGCAAGCAACATGCCAACCCAGTCCCCTACCCCAACGCTGGCCAAGATGAGGCAGTCTAGCCCCTGAGATCCAAGACCGGCTGCGCTTTCGCGAAGCCGGTTTAGGGGGGCGTCGACAAACGCAAGCACAAAAGGGGCTTCCGCGCGAATGCGGAAGCCCCTTTTGCTCTGGCCACGGGCCAGAAAGACTACTTTGTACCCTTGCCAAAGTCTAGGTTGTCGAGGTCGATATTTTCCATTCCCTTCGGCATCTTTGGCATACCGGGCATACCTGGCATGCCACCGCCGCCGCCCATTTGCTGCTGGAGCTTTTGCAGCTCCTCCATGGACGGCATGCCGCCGCCACCGGGCATTCCTGGCATTCCGCCCATGCCCGGCATACCGCCTGGCATCTTCGGGCCGCGGTTGCCACCGCCGCCTTTGCCCTTCTTGCGCTTGCCGTTTTTGCCCTTGCGACCCTTGGGCTTCTTCTTGGTAGCGGAGCGACCGCCCATGCCGCCCATGCCGAATTGGCCGGCCATCTTGGACATCATCTTCTTAGCCTGGTTGAAGCGCTCGATGAGCTGGTTGACCTCGGAAACGCTTACACCAGAACCATTAGCAATGCGCTTGCGGCGCGATGCATTGAGAATCTTCGGATCCTCACGCTCCTGCGGCGTCATACCGCGAATGATCGCCTGGATGCGGTCCAGCTGCTTTTCATCCACCATGGCGGCCATTTCATTCATCTGCTTGCCGCCGGGCATCATCTTCAGCAGATTGCCGATGGGACCCATCTTGCGGATCATCAGCATCTGCTCAAGGAAGTCATTTAGCGTTAGCTCGCCAGAGCCCAGCTTAGAGGCTGCCTCTTCGGCCTTCTGGTGGTCTAGGGTTGCTTCAGCCTGCTCGATAAGGGAGAGCAAATCACCCATGCCCAGAATACGGCTGGACATGCGCTCTGGGTGGAAGACATCGAAATCATCGAGCTTCTCACCGGTAGAGGCGTACATGATGGGCTTGCCGGTGACCTCACGGATAGACAAGGCCGCACCACCACGGGCGTCACCATCCAGCTTGGTGAGAACGACGCCGGTAAAGTCCACGCCATCGCGGAAGGCCTCGGCCGTCTGCACGGCGTCCTGGCCGATCATGGAGTCGATGACAAAAAGGACTTCGTCCGGGTTGACGGCATCGCGGATATTGCGCGCCTGCGTCATCAGGGTCTCATCGATGCCCAAGCGGCCAGCGGTATCGATGATGACCACATCGTGCTGCTTCTGCTTGGCCTCAGCAATGCCCTGCTTGGCGACGTCCACTGGGTCCCCATGCGAGGTACCCATTTCATGCTCGTTGGAGTCCAGGGAGGTTCCCGGATCCGGAGCAAAGGTCGGCACCTCAGCGCGCTCGCCGACGATTTGCAGCTGCTGCACCGCGCCTGGGCGCTGCAAGTCACAGGCCACCAGCATCGGGGTATGGCCCTGCTTCGCCAGGTGCTTGGCCAACTTACCGGCCAAGGTAGTTTTACCAGCACCCTGCAGGCCGGCGAGCATGATCACAGTCGGCGGGTTCTTAGCCAAGTTCAGGCGGCGAGTTTCGCCACCAAGGATCTCAATGAGCTCCTCATTGACGATCTTGACTACCTGCTGGGCTGGGTTGAGCGCCTCAGAAACTTCCGCGCCGCGGGCGCGTTCCTTGATGCGCTTGATAAAGCCACGGACGACGGTCAAAGACACGTCGGCTTCCAGCAGCGCGAGGCGGATCTCGCGGGCAGTGGCATTGATATCAGCCTCGGTCAGTTTGCCCTTACCGCGCAGGCCCGCCAGGGCTGACTGTAGGCGGTCTGATAGTGAGTCAAACACTACGGATGCGCTCCCTTTATTTAGATCGATCTAAAGTTCAACTATTCAATCTTAGTCCCTAGCCAGGGCCCTGGTCACATTCCCCACCACGGTAGCGCGAGAAACCTGCCCGGCGAGGTACACATTGACAATCATCGTCGCGCCCAAAATCTCATGGCGCAGCCACACAAAGTCCGGCAATGCCTCAACCAAGTGCCCTAAAGCGCCGATGCGCTCGACTGTCCGGATGACCAAAATGCCGCCCACATCGAATGCCGCAGTGGTCACCTCTCCAGTAATGGCCGGCAGCTCCGTATAAGTTCGTGAGTTATAGGACTGGATAAACCTTATCTCCTGCGCTGCTTCCTTTAGGGTCTGTTGCACCGTGCGGATGAAAAACTCCGCCTTATAGGCACCGTCCTCCTCGCGAACGATTTTCGCCCGCACGATGGTCCACCCCAGAGCCGATAACAAGGCAAAGATGCGCTTTAACTCTTCTTGCGAGGAACCGCACCACGACACACTAACTTCTTGGTCTTCCCAATCCACTTTGAGCGCAACGCCTTCGCTAGATAGCGGTACATGCACAGCAGGGCGGTCGAGAACACGTGGTTTGAGCGCCTCAAGTGCCCGCGCGACGATCAGCTTCTGTGCTTGCTCCACCCGCGGTGTCCACACGCCCGGCCCAGTCGATTGGGCATCCGCCTCAGCCAACACCGCTAACAGGGATATAGTCAGCTGATCATAATGCGCGGCAGCCAAGAGGGCGTCGCGAGCGGCATCGGAAGCTGGGTCCATCGTCGCTGCTAACCGCGCCAAGGTGGTATGTTCTGCCACCAGGGTTTGGGCGCGCGACCTATCGGCGACGCTCAGCCGCATACGGGCTGCCTGGCGGGTAATCATCTCCGCACCGACTTGGGCGTGGGGGCGCCCGTAGCCCTTGCCTATGTCATGGTAAAGCGCGGCCAACAGCAATAAGTCCGGACGAGCCACTGACGTACGCATCTGCGCGCACCGCGTTACCGTTGCGATGAGATGATGGTCCACTGCATTGACGTGGCTGCGCTCGCGGGGCAACAAGCCGCGCACATGCCCCCATTCTGGGACTAAACGTTCCCACAGGCCATAGCGGTCCAAGTCCTGTATGACGCGCGGCGTGCATCGCGGGGAGGACAAAATAGCGAAGAAGTCATCCACCGCTGCCCGCGGCCAGCGTGGCGGCAGCTCAGGCAAGTCTTGGAGCTGGTGCCAGGTGGTCTCGGCGATGATATATCCCGTGCGCGCCGCGGCAGCTGCCACGCGGGTGAGCAGCCACGGGTCTTCCACATTTGGATTGCGCGAAAGGAAAATGTTGCCGCCCTCGGACACCACGTCCACATCGAGCGGACGGCGCCGGCCCCGGCCGGTCACTGAAGCATTACGGCCTAGCACCCCACGGGCGGTAGCAAGGCCGCGCTCCACCGCCTTATTGACCGTGGCCGCAGCGCTGACCAAAGCTGCTGTCAGGGCATAACGGCTTTCAAACCCCAGATCCGCAGCGACATCCGCGGCGAACTCGGGATCCAAGATATCCCGGTGGCGCCGAGCTGTGACGTGCAGGAGCGTGCGGGCGTCGAGAAGCAGCCGCTGCTCAATGTCTAAATCTGGAAAGTCGCACAGGTTGCCCAAAGCCATCGCGCGCAAGAGCTGAATATCGCGCAGTCCCCCGCGCCCGTTCTTCAGGTCTGGGTTCGTCATCGCTGCCACCGCGCCCGAGCGCTTCCACCGAGTAATCGCGGTATCCAAGAAATCATCAAAGCCGCGTTGCAGCTGGCGCCGCCACGCCGCGAGCAATTGCGCCCGCGCCTCATCCACCAGAACCTTGCGCCCTGCTACAAAGGCCAAATCCAACTGGGCAAAGCCGGCCGAGGCATCTTCGGCAGCAATCGCCCCGCACTCTTGTGGGGTGCGCAGGGCATAATCCAGGCGGTACTTGGCATCCCACACAGGGTACCACAGCTGCTCCACCAGCGCCGGATCTGGCTCGTGACCTTCCGGATAGATGAGGATGACATCAATATCCGAGTGCGGGGTCATCTCATTGCGCGCAAAGGATCCGGTGGCAGCGAGCGCGGTTCCAGGAGGAAGCTCGAGACTGCGCAATACACGAAGCG
>NZ_JASOKQ010000029.1:0-22435 GCF_030216265.1 Corynebacterium sp. UMB0012 | reverse complement strand
GAGCAGCGCATCTACATGTGGGAAGGCTACGAGGAATCAATTCGTAGCGGAGAAAAGCAACAAACCATCCGGGTAGATGATCCCTTCCATGAAGGAAGTGCCCAAATTGTCTTCGAGAAAGAATCCGGAGAGGTCGTCACCATTCCTGCACAGGTCACGGCCGTTGTTTCTACCCAGCGATGTGAGTTGTCGGAAAAGCAAGCTCGAAATGACGGTTTTGGCTCTCTCACCGAGCTTCAAAAAGCGCTAGATGCTCACTATCCCGGTTAGGTGACGATGACGAGGTAGACGTCGTAGAGTTCAAACTGCGGTAATCCATTCAGACCGAAAGGTGGAATAAGCTCTCCTCCCACGTGCAGAATTCACCTCATCCATTACGTCATACTTGCGGTGTGAAGATTACGGTAGCTAGCGCTGGGGGTCCTCTAATTCCCTTATCCAGAAGTCCATCATCTCAGCGATAGGATCCGGGGAGGAAAACACTTCGCTCGCTATTTCCCGAGGAGACCAACTATCCGGAAGGTCATGAAATCCTGCGCCGAGCTTTCCAAGCGTCACTGCTGAAGAGTCTTTGACTGCACTAAGGATGGTAACGACATCGTCATACGTAGCATCAAACGAGTCTTTCCCATTCGCCCCAGTTGCATCAGCAATACAGATCCAGTCATTGAGTTCCGCCATATCGCTCAAAATATTATCGACGATTTTTCTTGAATCTGTTTCCATATGCTCACTCGTTGTGTTTGCGCCTTCTACTAACGCTCAACCTTAACTCTGAGAATTAGCAACCGCTTTGCCAATGTTGGCTACGATTTTTATCAAACCAGCAAAAGCGGCCTGTGGGGTTTGTGATTTACGGAAACCTAAGTGAGTTTCGCAGGTACCTATTAAGCACCACTCGCCCTCTACAATGACACCCATGGATGCACAGAGGCGGCAGGACTTGGAGCGCTACGGCTCGTGGGAGCGGATGACCGGTGGGGAGTGGTTCTTGCCGAGCATGCCGGAGGCGAAAAAGGAGCATCAGCGCGGCTTTCGCCTGGTCAAGCAGCTCAATGAGTTGCAGAATACGGACCCGGAGCGCGCGAAGGGCATCCTGCGCGAGATTCTGCCAGAGGAATCTGCGGTGCCGGGTCTGCACGTGCCGCTGAACCTGGAATATGGATGCAATCTGGTGTGCGGTGAGCGCGTCTTTATTAATTTCGGTGCCACCATCTTGGCGCAGGCCAAGGTGACGCTTGGCGATGGCGTCATGATGGGCCCGAATTGCTCCCTGATTACGGTGGGACATCCGGTAAACGATCACGAGATGCGCGCCGGTGGGTGGGAGATTGCCAAGCCCATCACCGTCGGTGAGAACACCTGGTTCGGCGCCAATGTCACCGTGCTGCCGGGGATTAGCATTGGAAAGAACTGCGTCGTCGGCGCGGGCACGCTCATTACCACCGATATTCCGGATAATTCGCTGGTTCTCGGCACTCCCGGCCGCGTGGTGCGCAAGCTGGAGAATAACGAGGACGCCTGGGAGCGCCAGGATCTCAACGGTCCTGTCGAGGGTTTTGGAGCCGCCAACTAAATGTTTGATCTCGCTCGCATCGGCGCGGGCCTGCCCGTAGCCGAGACCATCGATTCGCTGCCTGAAACCGGAAACGTTGTCATTCAGGCCCCGCCCGGTACGGGTAAAACCACGCTCGTGCCACCGGCGTTGGCCAATCATGCGGCGGGCCGAGGCAAAGTCATCGTCACCGCCCCGCGCCGTGTGGCTGTCCGCGCGGCCGCACAGCGCTTGAGTGCTCTCAGCGGCACCCCGGAAAAGGTCGGCTTTGCCATCCGAGGCGAGTCCCGCAAGGGCAGCGACGTCGAGTTCGTCACGCCGGGCGTGCTGCTGCGCCGCCTGCTAAAGGATCCGGAACTCGAGGGCGTGGCCGCCGTCGCCATCGATGAGGTCCACGAGCGTCAGCTTGATACGGATCTCGTGCTAGGCATGTGCCTGGAGCTAGCCGAATTGCGTGAGGATTTTCGCGTCATCGCCATGTCTGCAACCGTGGATGCGCAGCGCTTTTCTCAGCTTATGGACGCACCTGTCCACGTGACCGAAGCGGTCACCCATCCGCTCGACATCCAGTACGCCCCCATGCCGGGCAGGGCGGCGGGAACGAGGGAGTTTTACGGGGACGTCGCCAAGCAGGCGGCCCGCCAGCAGGAATCAACGCTGGTCTTTGTGCCCGGCGTGCGCGAAGTCAACCTCGTGTGTGATGCCTTAGCAGGCCATAAAGTATTTCCCCTGCACGGCAAGCAAACCACCGCGGAGCAAGACGCCGCGCTGTATACCGATGAACAGCGCATCGTCGTGGCTACCACCATCGCGGAGTCCTCGCTTACCGTGCCGGGCGTGCGCGTGGTGGTCGATGCCGGGCTCTCCCGCGTTCCCCGGCGCGATGCGCAGCGTGGCATGTCCGGGCTGGTGACGGTGTCTACCTCGAAGTCGAGCGCCGATCAGCGCGCTGGTCGTGCCGGCCGTGAGGCGCCTGGCACCGTCATTCGCTGCTACTCGCAGGATGATTACCAGCACTTTTCCCCGCACACCACCCCGGAGATCTTGTCCGCGGATCTGACCCAGGCCGCGCTATTTCTGGACTGCTGGGGCGCGGGCCCGGACTTCCCGTTGCTCGATCCGCCGCCGGCCCCGGCCCTTGCGGCCGCGCATGCCACCCTCGAGCGCATTGGTGCCACGCAGGAGCTCGCCCTCCTGCCCACCGATCCGCGCCTCGGCGCCTCCTTGCTCCGGCACGGCAGCCAGGCCGCGCCCATTATTGCCTCGCTTGCCGACGCCCCCTTAACCCCCAACCTCACCCGTCACCGCCCACCACAAAGAGAGGTCAAGCGGCTCGCCCGCCTCGTCGACGATCTCGGCCCCGCCGATCCCGGCGAGGTCGTTGCCACCGCCTTTCCCGAGCAGGTGGCCAAGCGCGTGGGCGAGGATTACCTGCTGGCCAGCGGCACCCGCGCACGGCTGCTGGATAACTCGGGCCTAGCCGGCGCCCTGTGGCTCGCCATCGCGGAGGTATCCCTGTCCAACGCAGGCAATGCCATCATCCGTTCGGCCGCCCGCATCGAGGAAACGGCAGCCCTCGAGACCATCGGCGTCACCGAGGAGACCCGCGCCTTCCTGCGCGATGGTCGCGTGCGCGGTATCAAGGTCAAGGCTGCGGGCGCCATCACGCTCTCAGAAACCCCAGTGAAGGTCACCGGCCCCGCGGCCGAGGAGGCGCTTGCCGCCGGCATCCGCGAGGAAGGCTTGGGTCTTTTCACCTTCAGCAAGAAAGCCCAGAGCCTCAAAGACCGCCTGCGCCACCTGCACGCCCACTTCGGTGCTCCTTGGCCCGATGTCGATTCCGCGGATCCCGCCGAGTGGCTCGGCCCCGAACTGCACAGTATTGCGGAGGGAACTCCCGCCGCCAAGCTCGATATGTACCCGGCGCTGCAACGCCTCCTGCCCTGGCCGGAAGCCACCCACCTGGACGAGCTCGCCCCCGAGCGCCTTCCGGTGCCCTCCGGCCGCGATGCCGCCATCGACTGGTCAGGCGATCGCCCCGTGGTCCACATCAAGCTGCAGGAATGCTTCGGCTTGGCCGAATCCCCCGAATACTGCGGCCACCGCGTGCAATTCCACCTACTCTCCCCCGCCGGCCGCCCGCTCGCGGTGACCGATGATCTCGCCAGCTTCTGGTCCGGCCCTTATGCCGGCGTGCGCGCCGATATGCGCGGCCGCTACCCCAAGCACCCATGGCCCGAGGATCCATGGAATGCCGTTGCTACCGCGCGCACCAAGAACCGGATGTAGCTAACCCCACTGCTGCCAGCCCAGGTAGCAGCTCATAACCACGACCAAAGTAAGCAGCGCGTAGCGGATGAACTTTGCGCCGCCGCCCAACACGGTGCGCGCGCCCAGCTGCGCGCCGGCGATATTCGCCACCGCGAGCACGATGCCAAGCGTCCACCACACGTGTCCACCGATAATGAAAACAATGAGCGCACCTAGATTGGTGGCGGTATTGACCACCTTGGCCATCGCCGCAGAGGTCAGGAAGCTCTGGGCAAAGATGGAAGTAAACGCCATGATCAAAAACATGCCGGTGCCGGGTCCAAAGATGCCGTCGTAGAAGGAAATGATGCCGGAGAGCACGAGGACCACGACGGTGCGCCAGCCGCCGCGGATGCCGGCCGCGTCGCTGCTGCCAAAGTCTGGCTTGAAGGCCACGAAGATGCCCACGGCCACCATGAGGACAATGATGATGGGGCGCATGACGTCTTTATCTAGGCTCGAGGCCACGCTGGCTCCCAGCCCAGAGCACACCAGCGCGATGAGGATAAAGCGCGCCATTTCCGCCTTATCTAACTTCACCTTGCGCGCAAGGGTCACGGCTGCCGAGCCGGTGCCGGTTACCGAGGCCAACTTGCTTGTTCCCAACGCCGCCGCGGGTGCGAGGCTGGGAAGGACCGCGAGCAGCAGTGGGATGAGGATTAATCCTCCGCCGCCGATGACCGCATCGATCCACCCCGCAGTCGCGGTACCGAGGAAGAGAATCACCCACTGCGCCACATCGATTTCCATGCCCCGATCATAAATCTTTAATCATGTATTGTGATAACTCGCCCCTATCCACTGCCCGCGGTAATGAAAGGAAGGGGCGCTAGACTCAAGTCGCAGAGGTAATTTGAGGAGGGCGCGCATGGCCGCACAGCAGGAAAGCAGTGGACTTAATGCCCACACCGTGGCGCGGTGGGCTATCGTCGTCCCAATCTCTGTCCTTTTGGGCTGGCTATTTAGCCTGTGGCATGTGCCCGCCGCGTGGATTCTCGCGGCCATTATCGCCTCGGGCGCCATGGCTCTCATTACTGGCGAAGACCTCCAGGTCAACCGGATTTTTTATAATATGTCCCGCGGTTTTATCGGCATGATGGCAGCGCTGCCCCTCACCGTGGTGCCGCTGGGCCAGCTGGTCGGTTTCCTGCCCGCGGCGGTGACCATGTCCTTCGTCACCATCATGGTCGGCATCGTCGGCGGCCTGCTGTTGCACCGCGCGCAGCCGCGCGATGTCTCCTCCGAAACCGGCATTTTATCCATGCTGCCGGGTGGTGCCTCACTGATGCCCGCGCTTGCCGACGAACTCGGTGCCGACTACCGCTACGTCGCCCTCACCCAATACCTGCGCTTATTGGTGGTCTCGGTATCGCTACCGGCCGTCGTCGCGCTGCTTGATACCCCAGCCGGCAAGGGCGCGGATCTCACGGTGGAGGGAGAAACGACCTGGTGGATTATCGCGCTGGTCCTTGCCATCGCCTTGCTGGGCGAGAAATTGGGAAAGCTGCTGCACCTGCCGGCCGCGGCCGTGCTCGGCCCCCTTCTGCTGACGGTGCTGGTCTCCTTCGTGCTGCCGGAGGGCCACACGCTTGAGCCGCTCTATGTCTTTAAGGTGATGGCATTCTTATCCATCGGCTGGGTCTGCGGCGGCGGGCTATCGCTGCCCGCACTCAAGGCCTTTGCCAAGCAATTGCCCGCCACGGTTCTTTTCATCGTAGTCATCATCGGCATCTGCGCGGCCACCGCTTGGCCGCTGACCAAGTGGCTGCACATCTCCTACTTTGAGGCCTACCTGGCCACGAGCCCCGGCGCGCTCGAGACGGTGCTTGCGCTCTCCGCCGAGGGCGGAGCCGGACCAGCGGTCATCGCGGTACAGCTCACCCGGCTCATTGCGGTGCTCGTCATCGCAGGCTACCTGCCGCAGCTGCTGCGGCTGGCGAAGCGCCTGCTGCGGCGCTAGTTGCCCAGCACGGCCTCGCGCAGGACGGACATCGGCACGGAGCCCAAGGCGAGGGCCTCCGAGTGGAACTCGCGCGCGCTCATGCCCTGCTTCTCAGCCTCGGCACGGGTTTCCTGCCACAGGCGCTGACCCAGCGCATAGGACGGCGCCTGGCCCGGCCAACCGAGGTAGCGGTTGACCTCGAAGTTGAGGTTGGCATCATCCATGGCGGTGTTTTCGCGCATGAAGGTCTTTACGTGCGCCTTGTCCCAAACGCCGGAGGTAGAGCAATCCGGCAGCTGCTTGCCCAGGTGCAATCCGATGTCCACAACCACGCGGGCGGCGCGCAGGCGTTGCGCATCCAACATGCCCATGCGGAAGCCCGGATCATCCATGTAGCCCAGCTCGGCCATGAGCTGCTCGGCGTAGAGTGCCCAGCCCTCGCCGTGGCCGGAGTTCCACGTCACCGCGCGGCGCCACAGGTTGAGGTCTTCTTGCACCAGTGCGGAGCCGAGCTGCAGGTGGTGGCCCGGCACGCCCTCGTGGTGGACGGTGGTCAGCTCCTGCCAGGTGTGGAAGGTGTCCTGGCCCTCTGGCACAGACCACCACATGCGGCCCGGGCGGGAGAAGTCATCGCTTGGCGGGGTGTAGAAAATGCCGCCGGTGCCGGCCGGATCGATGCAGCACTCGATCTCTTCCACTTCCTCCGGAATATCGAATTCCTTGCCGTTGAGCTCGGCAATGACGCCATCGGCGGTGGACTGCATCCACTCCACCAGCGCATCGGTGCCGCGCAGGGTATAGCGGTCCTCGTGGTTGAGCTTGCGCATCGCCGAGCGCACCGAACACTCAGAGCCGTAGAGCTCGTGGGCGATCTTTTCCTGCTCCGAGCGCAGGCTGCGCACCTGGTCCAGGCCCCACTCATAGGCCTCGTCGAGGTTGACGGCATCGCCCACAAAGAGCTTGGAAAAGCGCTCGTAGCGCTCGCGACCCACGGCGTCCTTGGTGGGTGCCTGGGGCTGCAGGTCATTGGAGAGCCAATCGGAGAACTCGCCAAAGGCCTCCTTGGCCTGCTGCACCTCGGCGGAGTCGGCGTTGAGGCCGAGGGACTCGAGCATCGAGTCGGCGTCGGCAAGCCGCTCGCACTGCACAATAACCTCAGAGATCTGGCGGTGCGGTGCCACCATGCCGTGGGAGGCCGCCTCTTCCAGGGAGCTGCGGTAGCCGGCCAGGGAGGTCTTCACCTTGGACAGGCGGGAGCGAATGGCATCGCGGTCCTCGTCCGTGTCCTGCGGCATGAGTAGCAGGGTATCGCGGATGGTCTGGACCGGGGAGGCGATGTTATTCAGGCAGCGCACGTCCTCGCTGTGGTGGTGCAGATCTAGTTCAAGGCAGAGGCGATCGCGCAGGACGGCCGCGGTGACATAGTCCACGTCATCAAAGTCATCCTCATCATCGGACTCATCGGTGGTGTCATCCAGGGCATCCAGGTCCGCGACCATTTCGCGGGTGCGGTCTGCGATGGCGGTGAAGTACTCGGGGGAGAAATCCTGCAATTCGCCCTCGTAGCCGTCAATGCCCCACGCGGTGGCATCGGTGGGGGAAAGCTCGGCTAGGTCGTGAACGAAGTTATCGCACGAAGCGTCCAGTAGAGAAGGCTGGCGCTTAGCGGTCTGCTCAGAACTCATAACGAGGAAGTCTATCCCTAAGTATCAGCTATAGGCCACCCGGGCGGGCTGAAGTTGCAAACTTGTTAACTAATCGTTGTCCCACTTTGTACCGGGATAGTTCCAGCGGCCGAATTCTTCCAGGATATCCTGCGGTTTTTCCTTCATTACCAATGCGTCCACAAAGCGCGGCAAGATGAAGCCGGACTCGGCCATGGCGGCGTACATGGCATGGAACGGGCGCCAAAAGTCCTCCGTATTAACAAGGCCTACCGGGCCGCGGATGTGGCCCAGCTGCTGCAAGGTGAGCACCTCGGTGAGCTCTTCGAGGGTGCCGACGCCACCGGGGAGGCAAATAAAGGCGTCGGCAAGCTGCTCCATGCGCGTCTTACGCTCGGCCATGGAGCCGACTACTTCGAGGGTGGTCAGGCCGGGGTGGGAGATCTCCAGATCCACCAGGGACTGTGGCATCACGCCGGTGACGGTACCGCCGGCGGACAAGCAGGCCTCCGCTACCTCGCGCATCAGGCCGATGTTGCCACCGCCGTAGACCAAGGTCAGCCCGCGTCGGGCCAGCTCCGTGCCCAATTCCTGTGCCGTTTGTGTATAGGCCGGGGAGTTTCCTGTTGCTGAACCACAATAAACCGCTACTGACTGCATGCTCTCCAGCATAGATATTTGCGCCCCCACCACCACCTTTAGACTATTCGGTACATGGCGTGTTTATGAGATTAGACAAAGCAGTCTGGAATATTTATACTTCTTTTTATGATCAAATCTGGCCCAGTGTTCACGCGGCCCCGCACACCGGCCGCAAAGTGCCTCCATTTGGTGCGCCTGAACCCGATCATCACCCGGAGCGAGCTGGTGGAAGCCACCGGGCTTTCCCAGCCCACCATCACGCGCGCCACTACTTCCCTACTCAACGCGGGCCTCATCCAGGAACGCACCGACCTCACCCAGTCCCGCGGGCGCGGCCGGCCAACGGTGCCGCTGGAGGCGGCCGATAATGACTGGGCGCTCGGCGGAATCTCCGTGGGCACCAAGCAAACCTACATCGGCCTTTATGACATCAAGGGCCGCACGTTGAGCGAAGAGGAATTGACCACCCCGGTGGCTAACCTCAGCGAGGATGACTTCCTCGAGCACATCATGGCCGGCATCAACCGCATGATGACCAACCTGAACCACCGCTTGGTCTCCCTCGGCGTGACCACCTCCGGCACCGTGGATGATAACGGCCTGGTCACCGCGGAAAACCTCAATTGGCACGGCGTGGACATCGCCGAACGCCTGCGCTTCCAGTTCGGCGTGCCCGTGGTAGTCTCCTCCGCCATCCCGGCCATCCTCGGCTCCGAGACCCAGGCGGCCGAGATTGGCACCAGCGAGCGCGTTCTGGTGCTCTTCGCGGACGATTCCATCGGCTCCGCACTTTCCGTCGAGGACGAGGTCAGCCCCATTATTCCCGTGCCCCCGACACACTCCGAGCTGCTGGGCCATGGCGCGTCCGAGCGCCTGCTGGCCACCCAGCATATCCTGGAGGCGATACGCCGCGAGGGCGTGGAGGCAGCCTCGCTTGCCGACGCCGCCCAGGCCGCCGACTCCCACCCCGCCGTCCGCGCCATTTTGGACGAGCGCGCCCGCCAGTTGGGCGCCATCACCGCGGAGCTGGTCAAGGCCCACTCCCCGGCCACCGTGGTTATCGCCGGCGGCGCGTTTACCGACGACCCACAGGCCCCCAAGCAATTTGCCGCCACCGTCCGCGCCTCCGCGGGCGAAGAGTTGCAGCTGCGCATGATCCCCGGCCATAAGGAGATCGTCCGCGCGGTAGCCCGCACCGTCGCCACCGATCAGCTACTGCGCCAGCCGCTGGATCTGGGCCGCTCACTCCAGCACGCTTAGCACCTCGCGTACCGAGTCGATGCCGCGGAAGAGGTGGGCGTTGAGGCCGCAGTAGGTGGCACCTTCCACGTAGTCGATGCGGTCATCGAAAAAGTGGGTATCTTTCGGCTGCGCGGAGAGCGCATCCACGGCCACACGATAGGCCTCTGGGTGCGGCTTGGCCACGCCAATATCGCAGCTGAAGGTCACCGCCGCACAGTCCTCCAACCACGGCTGCTTCTTACGCACTTGGCCCGCCAGCGTGGTGGGGATATTGGACAAGATGCCCACGCTATAGCCTTCCCCGATAAGGCCCTTGACCAGCGCCACCATGTCCGGGTCCGCCTCCAGGAGGCCGCTGTTTTCGCAGGCTACCGCCTCCGCGACAGGAACCTCCTCTAGCCCGGCGCGGGCCGCTACCTCGTTCCAGTAGTGGCTATCGCTAAAGATGCCGGCATCGTAGTCCGGCCGATAAAACCCGTAGGCCTCCCACATCGCCTCTGCATCTGGCGGCGCGAGGAGGCGCTCCAAGTCCGCATGGCTTTCTGGGGTGGCCGGGCGCATGAGCACGCCGTACATATCAAAGAGGAGTTTGGGCATAACGGGGGCCAGTTTATGCGCGTTTCGGCGCTTGGGTCAGCACGGCTACAATTCCCACACCCGCACCAGCGACAAAGAGAGGCAGCATCGCGGGAGCCTGGTCCATGGACAGAGCGAAGATGCCGCCGATGGCACCAATGAGTAGCATGCCGCCGAGGCTATAGAGCGAGCGCGTAACTGCCCCACGCGTGCCGGCGACGCCATAAACCAGCAGTGCGAGCCCGGCGAATGGTCCGAGCATCAGCGCCGCAGTGGTCAGAAATACCCCCAAGGCCATGTGCGTGGACATGATTGCTGCTCCCACGATGAGGAAGAGCGCCAGAACTAATAGGGTTATGGCGCACAAAGCCTTGCGTTGCGTTGACATAGAAACAATCCTCCCACCGCACCGCAGTGCTATGGGAGGATTGAGCTAAATCTTGATGGGTTTGTTATTCACCCACGCCCACTTAGGCGCCGCCTTCGGTGCGGCCAGCCAGGCGCTCATCGATGCGCAGCAAGCCAGAGCCGTCATTGCCCACCAGCTTGATCTGGTCCAGAATCTCAGAAACGGTAGCTTCTTCTTCCACCTGCTCGCTCAGGAACCAGTCAACGAGCTGGCGGGATTCCAGATCCTGTGCGTCCAGCGCCGCGCGAGCGATGGTGCGGATTTCCTCGGAGACCTTCTGCTCGTGCTCCAGGGAAGCCTGGAAAGCATCCTGCGGGTTAGCAGCCTTCACGGAACCAACCGGGATGTCAGTGAGCTCTACGCGATAACCGCGGGAGAGCAAGTGGTCCGCAATCTTCTCGGCATGCACGCGCTCTTCAGCGGCTTGGCCCATAAACCAATCGCGCATACCCGGGAAGGAGAGGTTGTCCATCTCGAAGGCCAGCTGGGTATAGACCATGGAAGCGCCGTACTCGCTAATGACCTGGTTATTCAGGAGGGTTTGCAGTTTCTCGTCCATTGTAAAAACCTTTCTGTGCAGGGAAATCAATAAGTGCTAAACACTACACTACCGAAGATTCTCCCGTGATCCAGCAAGGCCTACTTAAGTAAACTTGCACGTCATTATGCTTTTTTAGATTGGATAACCTAAGTTAGCCAAGACAAAGCTAGCCATCGCGCGCAGGCAAAGTTCCCCTAAGAACGCGAGGTCATCGCGGATCCTTTGCATTTACGCCAACGCGAACTCAAGGTCAGTTCGGCGCCTACTGCTTGAGCCCTCACACCCCAGTCCATAAATGTGATGTTAGTCACCTAAGCGGCCGCTAAGGTGATTCAGGCGCTGCGCACTAGCTCCCTCCAGGCCACGAAACTCTACTTCGATGCCCCGCTCGGCATATTTCTTCTGCACCGCATCCAGCGTCGCCACCGTAGAGGCATCCCAGACCTCGGCCTCCGTCATATCTACCACTACACGCTGGGTGTCCAGCGTGTAGTCAAAGGCATAGACCAAGTCATTGGAGGAGGCGAAGAACAGCTGGCCACGCACCGCATACTCGGCATCGCCTACTTGCTCTACCTCCACCAGGTGAGCCACGCGGCGGGCAAAGCCAATGGATGCTGTCACCACACCGAGCACCACACCGACCGCCAAGTTATGCGTGGCCAGCGTGCCTACCACCGTTACCAGCATCACCAGCGTTTCTGATAGCGGCATGAGCTTAAGCGTGCGCGGGTGAACTGAATGCCAATCCACCGTAGTTGCGGCCACGATGATCATCACCGCCACCAAGGCGGCCATCGGAATGCGACCGACGGTCTCGCCAAGAAGAAGGCACAGGATAAGGAGGAAGGCGCCCGCGAGGAACGTCGACAAGCGCGTGCGCGCCTGGGATGCCTTCACGCCGATCATGGTCTGGCCAATCATGGCGCACACTCCCATACCGCCGATGGCCGCGGCGAGGATATTGCCCACGCCCTGACCAAAGGACTCGCGCGTTTTATCGGAGTGGGTATCCGTAATATCATCCACCAGCTTGGCCGTTAGCAGCGATTCCATCAGCCCCACCAAGGCCATGCCAAAGGCATAGGGCGCAATCAGCTGCAAGGTATCCAGGTTCCACGGAATATCCGGCACGAAAAGTCCCGGCAGCGAGGTAGGAAGCTCGCCTTGGTCCGCCACATCGGGGACCTGCCACCCGGCCACGACCGCAATGATGCTGACCACCACAATGGTAACGAGCGGGGCGGGAATCACCGTGGTCAGCCGCGGTAGCCCCAACATAATTGCCAAGCCAATGGCCACCAGCACATAGACCATCCACGGCACATCGATAAGGTGCGGCAGCTGCGTGGTAAACATCATGATTCCCAACGCATTCACAAACCCCGTCATCACCGAGCGCGGGATAAAGCGCATGAGCTTGGCGACGCCCACCGCAGCCAAAACTACCTGCATGATTCCTGCCAAGAGCACCGCGGCAACCACGTAGTCATGCCCATGTTCATGCGCGAGCGGTGAGACAACGAGTGCCACCGCGCCGGCCGCCGCGGAAATCATCGCCGGCCGGCCACCGGTAAAGGCAATGGACATTGCCATCACGACGGAGGAAAACAATCCCACCCACGGGTCTAAGCCCGCAAGAATGGAAAAGCTTAAGACCTCTGGGATCAAAGCAAGCGCCACCGCCAGACCGCCAAAGACTTCCTTACGCAGTCGAGCAGGCGAGGAAAATGCATAACGGAAACTGGCGATGACGCCGGTAGGGGCAGGCTGTTCTTTAATCACGCCTGCACATCCTAGTGGACTTTAGGAGCCTTCCTTAAAGGAGCCATCTGCAGTGATTACGGGAAGCACGGACCAGGCGAAGTTGATCCACTGATCGGTCTTCTTCCACGAAAAGTCCGGTTCAAAGATGGTCTTCGGCTTGGTATAAATGACGGCCGAGCGCACCTCGTCTGCGGTTTCCTTCAGCAGATTTACCACGAGATCCAGGGTCTTGCCGGAGTCCGCGACGTCATCTACTACCAGTACCTTCTTGCCCTTTAGCGAATCCGTGTCCAGCTGCGGGGACAAGATGATCGGCTCTTCCAAGGTCTGTCCGATATCGGTGTAGAACTCCACATTGATAGCGCCCATGGCCTTGACACCGATGGCATAACCGATAGCACCGGCTGGGATGAGGCCGCCGCGGGCGACGCCCACGATGAGGTCTGGGAACCAACCAGATTCCACAATCTGTTCCGACAGGTTACGGCTCGCCTCGCCGAAGACCTCCCAGGTGAGGTTTTCCCGGTCCGGGTGGATCCAATTTTCAGTCACGATTGTGTGGCTCCTTTTGCGTCATGGGATTTCTTTGTAGTTTAACGAGCATTGCCTGCCAAAGAAAAGGCACCTACCGGAATGGAACCTCGCCCAAAGTCCGGCGCAGCTTGCGAGTGCGCAGGCGCTCCGGATTTTCGGCTAGATGCTCCATCGCACGCACCGCGCACATCACGTGGGCTTCCTTCGAGTTGGAGTAGAAGGCCTGCGCCTGGGCCGGCAGCTTCGGCACCGCATGCAATGGCAGGTCAGAGACCGAAAGCAGAGTTCCATAAGGAACGCGGTAGCGATAGCCATTGGCCGCGAGCGTGCACGATTCCATATCGACAGCCACCGCGGTGGAGGTACGCAGCCACTCCCACAAATCCCGGTTAGTGCGCCACTCCCAATTGCGATCATCGGTGGAGAGCACCGTGCCTGTTCGCATGAGCGAATTATCGTCGCCGTACACCGCCTTCACCGCAGACTCGAGCATGCGCTGTACCTCCGGAATCGCCGGGATGGGAGAGGTCGCCGCAACCTTTTGGTCCAAGATGTGGTCATTGCGCTGGTAGGCATTGCCCAAAATCAAATCCCCGATGCGCATGCGCCCATCCATGCCAGCGCAGTGGCCGATCATGATCCAGGCCTCCGGCCGCAGCACCGCCAAGCAATCCGTAATGGTCTTGGCATTGGAGGGCCCCACACCGATATTGATCATCGTGATGCCATCACCACCGGCAGTAATCAGATCAAAGCGCGGCATTTGGAAGCGAGAGGTCAAGGTCAGACCATCCACATCGAGGTCCACCGCATCGTTGGGGTGGATGGTCTCGCCATTGGGCAGCACCAAGGCGGTATAGCGCGAGTCTTCCCTGGTCAACTCGCGCAAACCGAATTTCACAAACTCGGTGGTGTGCATCGCGTAGTTAGTAAACAAAATGTATTTTTGCACCGTATCGACCTCGATGCCGGTGTAGTGCTCAATGCGTGCACACGCGATATCAAAGCGCTGGGCGCCAAAATGAAAAAGCGGCTTTTCCGCACCGTGGAAAGCGTCCCATTCGCCATCAATGATTGCATCATTGACCTCATCCAGCGTCGGACGCGGAATAGGCCCGCGTTCCTGCGGGGCTTTCCTTGTGTCCTTGATGTACTCCGGTGGAATGCGCTGGTCGGATTGGCCAACAAAGATATCGCACGGATAATTCCCCGCCAGGCGAGTCAGCTGCTCGTGCAGGTAGTCCCGAATGATGTGCGGCTTGGAAACTACCGCCGAGTACTTGCCCGCCTCGTTGACGTAGCCAAACGGCTCGGAACGATCGATGGGCTGCCATTTGCGGATATCCACTGTGACCTTGGGATAAACCACATAGCGATAGTCATCAAGGTTTCCTGATTCCAAAGTCTTGCGCGCAAGCTCGCAGGAATTCTCGTAAATCTCGATCAGGCGGTTTACCGCCTCATCAACGGAGTGGACATGCTGCAGATCGGTCATAAGCGCGAGTGTAGCGGGGACTTCGCAGCGCGGCAGCGGTCCGCGCAGTTCTTTATTCTTTTCCGCGGTAGCTTCAGTGATACCAATACTGACATGATTTACTGCGAGAAAATCAAAGACCTAGGATCAGTCCTTTAAGCTGCTAAGAGTGTCAAAGCAAAGGCCTCAAAGGGAATGCGACGAAGAGCTCGACTATGTCAACTCGGGCATCGTCCCATCAATCCGAAGTATTCCTAATTCACATTGTCCCCAGTATGAGAGCGAGAAGAGGCACTAGCCCCAATACTGCAGACGATTCCTACTAGGACTGCACCTAATGCTCCTAACAGGATTCCCGTGGAGGAGGGCAACAGTAATCCACCCACTGCGGAGCCGACTGCCGAGCCAAGGTAGTTCGCAGATGCATTAGCAGCAACAGCAGTCGCCCCTTCATCAGGGTTTGCACTAAGCATCGAATGCTGCTGCGGTGCCATAGACGACCACCCCAAAAGCCCCCAAGCAAAAAGACACACCACTGCCACCACGTGGCTCGAAGGGAAGAGCAGCAGTAGAGCGAAATCAGTCACGAGTAATGCAATGATAATGACCGTTAGTTTGCGTGAACTATTAACCTTGTCGAGCACCCTCCCAATCCCAAAAGCACCCGCTGCCCCGCCGATACCCCAGACCCAAATACCAGCAATGGTGTCTACCTGCACACGATCAAGCACTACAGGAATATAGGTGTACAACCCCAGCGAACCCACTCCAACAAAGAAAGTAACTAAGATCGTCAGGAAATTATCCACTCGGCCGATGACTCGGAGTCGCTGCCCCAACGAGGAAGAGGGCACAGCTGGTACCACACTCGCTTTGCGCAACGCTAGACCCGCTAACGCCACTATTCCAATGGCCGAGACCAAACCGATGGTAGCCCTCCAGCCTAGCTGTTTAGCTACCCCCAATCCCACCGGTACGCCCACGACAGTTCCCACCGCTAAGCCAGCCAGCACCATTGACAGTGCGCGCCCGCGATACTTTGCTGGGACGGACATCCCCGCTACGGCTGAGGACAACGGCGAATAAATTCCCGCTGCCGCACCTGCGATCAAGCGCGACACGAGAAAAACGCTCACTGTAGGCGAGACTGCAGTCACGACATTCGCCAAAGAAAACACAGCAACAGCTCCAAGCAGACCACTCCGCGGATCTTTGCCTGCCCTACCCGAGAACAGCGGACCAGATATTGCGTACGCGCCGGTGAAGGCGGTAACACCCAAGCCGATCACACTGCCACTTGTACCCAAGTCGTTTGCAATCTGTGATAGCAGTCCAGCGATAACATATGCGTCCAATCCGAGCGCTACACTGCCCAAAACTAACGGCCACAGCTGTTTAAGCATTCGAAATCACCATATCGAGTAAACCAGGGAACCGTTCGTCTAGATCGCCTCTGCGCAAAGAGATAACACAAGTTCGTCCCTGGCTTCTTGTCCACGTCACACCGGCTTCACGCAGCTGCCGAGTGTGGTAGGTCAGGGTAGATCGAGGCAGGTCATCAGCGAGCGTCAAACTATCGTGCTCCTGACCGTCTGCCAGGCGCCTAACCATCTCTAACCGGATGGGATCACTTACCGCAGCCAGAACACGGACGAATTCAAGGTCCTCGGTGGCCGGATGCTCATACTTTCGTGGGCTCATCACAACTCCAATCGTGCAAGAATTCCTGAACGATTGACCACAGTAAGCTACCCGAGAGCTTCGTGCAAGATTTCTTGCACGAATGCAGGTGCGCAGATAAAGCCCCACCCAGACAGCGATAAATGAACACCGGAGTCTTGAGTCTCTCCTATCCATCTTCACACTCCTTCCACCTGAAGTGTTTGAAGTGGAAATCTTCAATTATGGTAGCCTTACCTAAACTAGGTATAATCTTTATACTTTCCGAAGGGAGTCTCTGCCGCTGCAAACACCAGCCCTGAACGGGATTCGGTCTCAACCAACGGTGGTACCGCTGGGGCATCGGCCAGCACCAGCTGAATCCGCAGGGGCGAACCACTAATTTCCATGGTGCAGACGGCAGCGTCCGATTGCAACTTTGGTGCAGATGTATCGCAGCGCCATTCGCTTCAACGGCCTGGAGGCCGCAAATGAATCGGATGTGCTGCGTATCTACCGCTAGAAACCGCAGCACATTGGAGACCAGCCGCCAAAATGGGCGAGGTTTAGAAGATGAGAAGCGAGGGCCGAGACGAATGTTAGTCCGAAGTTGAAGGTGGCTGCGAGGTTGAAATCCATCCGGAAATATCGCGAAGTTCTGGGAATTTCCTTTCCCATCGCTGGAGTACAACTCGCCGGAGTTGCATTGACCACCACGGACGTATTGATGCTGCAGTCCGTGGGCGTACTGGCGATAGCCGGCGGCGGCCTAGCGATGCAGCTTTACAACCAGATCCGCACGATGTGCGTGGGCATGGTGACGGCCGGGGCAAATCTTGTGGCTGAAGCAGCAGCAAAAATGGAAAAAGAGAAAACCTCTTGTCAAAATTGCGAGGCGGGAGCAGAACAGATCCGGCGGGCTGTGCGCTCCTCCTTCGCGGTGGCCACTGGCACTGCAATTCTCGGCGCGTTACTGGTCATCGCCCTAGGCGGATTGGTCCTTGTTCTGCCCATCGACAAGCACGTTGCCCAACTCACCTTCGCCATGACCCTTGCGCTCGCACCCGGGTTAGTCCCGATGATGTGGCTCAACGTCCTGCGCCAATTCGCCGTGGGCATGCGAAAACCCGGCTCCCTGTTAACCATCACGCTGATATCGATATTTATAAATATCGCATTGAACTGGTTATTTATGACATGGGCAGCCTCGGATCACTGGAAGGTAGCGGGCATCGGGCTTTCTACAACTGTCATCCAACTGCTTACCTTCCTGGCCTTCCGGATTGTGGTACTGCGCATTCCCGAGTTACAGCCCTATTTCCACATCCTTCCGTGTAAAGGAGATGGGGAGACTATCTGCCGCCTCGTCCGCCTCGGGGTACCAGTCAGTCTGACCTATGGCTCGGAGGCTGCAATAACAACCATCGCCGGTTTAGTGATGGGGACCTTTAGCCCACAGATGCTAGCGGCGCACAATATTGTGAACCAACTGGCGTACATCGTTTACCAAGTGTGCATCGGCTTTTCTCACGGCGGCTCGGTGCTGATCACAAGGGCTCGGGCCGAGAGTGCCGACTCAGTGCGCGAGATTACCCGACGCATATTGTTCGTCGTGGTCACGTATCTGGGAATAATGGGCGCGCTGTGGCTTCTGTTGGGCAGGTGGGTACTGCATCCTTTCTTAAAAGAGGCAGATCCCACCACCTTTCACATTGCCGTCCTGCTCCTATGTCTCGCGGTACTGCAACAGTTCGCCAAAGGAATCCAAAACGTGGCAGTGGGCCTACTGAGAGGCCTGAAAGACACCACCTCAGGGCTACGCTGCACCCTCGTCGGGTACTGGCTGGTTGGCGTCCCCGGGATTCTGATATTTGGAAAGCTCCTCGGATGGGAAGGATATGGCGTCTGGTTAGGACTCATCATGGGTTTCGCAACCACGGCGGTACTGCTGCTACGCACATATTCCCGCCGACTGAATGAACTGACTTAACGGGAATGTTGGGGGGTAAAAGTTTCATCACCCATTGTAGATAAACAAAGGTATGGCTAACCTAATAGATCCACTTGGAAGAAAGGATTGCCTTGTCCCTCACGACAACTAGGGCTCGCGGTTTTAAAACCCCACGCGCCCCTCACCACCGAATGGCCCGCGTAGTCGCCTCAGCCGTCACCGCCACTGCCCTCCTTATGACCGCTGCCTGCAGCACTAACGATGAACAACAGACCGCAGATGACGGAGAAAAGCAACAGATCACCGACATTCTCGGGCGCGAAGTCGAGGTCCCGAAGAACGTCGATCGGGTCCTCATGGGCGGGCAACGGATGCTTTACACGACATCCATCCTCAACAAAGAAAACCCGCTCCAGGGCATCGTTGCCTGGCCAGATGACCTGGAGCAGAACGACCCTGGCACGTACAAGAAGTACGAACAGAAATTCTCAGAGATCGAAGATATTGAGCAAACTGGTGAAGTTTACGACGGCTCGATGTCCGTTGAGCAAGCTTTGAATTCCCGTCCAGATGTCTTCATTGTCTCCGCAAGCAGCTTCGAAGCCGCCCAGGATGCTGGCATCGTAGACGGTCTAGAAAAGGCCGGAATCCCCACGGTTACCGTCGATTACTTTACCGACCCGGTGAAGAACACCGCACCGAGCGTGCGCTTGCTCGGCAAGGTACTCGGCCACGAGAAGGAAGCGGAAGAGTATGCCGAGTTCTATGAGTCCAAGGTGAACATGGTTCAGGAGCGCCTAGAAAAAGCCAAGGCCACCCCCACACCGACCTTCCTCTGGCGAGCTCCCGGCTACTTCGACTGCTGCTCTACCTTCGCTAAGTCCAACCTAGCCCAAATTGTTAACGCAGCGGGTGGCGAAAACGTGGGCGACGATATGATCGACGCCAAGCAGGGGCAAGTCTCTCCCGAGGCGCTAGCTGAAAAAGACCCAGACGTCATCATCGCCACCGGCGCAGACTGGACCGGCGCCAAGCAGCAGCCAAAGAAGAATGGCTTTGTACCCCTGGGCTACGACGAGTCCACCGAACAGGCAGCCAAAGACTTCCAACGCGTTGTTGACGGGCAACCTGTCCTTAAGGAAATGCGGACGGTCAAGAACAAGCGGGCCTACGCTGCGTGGCATCACTTCTACGACTCCCCATACAACTACCTAGCCATCGAGTGGTTTGCCAAAGCCATGCACCCCGACCTGTTTTCCGATGTCGACCCGCAGGCCGATTTGGAAGAACTACATGAAAAATTCCTCCCTGTGGAGGCTAGCGGCACCTTCTGGACTGGTTTGCCATGAGCCACGGAGCACGAGCGCAATCAATTGCCACCGGAAGCGAGGTGGACGACCAAAACTCTACCCCGCAACGGCAACGCCCCCGGTCAAACTGGTACCGAACAGCTAGCAGGCGAAAGGTAGCGATCATCGCAGGGCTTACGGCCCTGCTATGCGTCACCATTGCCATAGATTTCCTCATCGGCAGCAGTTTGAACGCAAATGAGGCGCTCTACGTGCTCTTTCACCCCAGCGATTCCCGCCCAATTGACTGGCAGATCATCTTTGATATACGTCTGCCTATGACCGTCACAGCGGTGCTCATCGGTGGCACCCTCGCTGCTGCCGGCGCAGAGATGCAAACCATCTTGGATAACCCCTTGGCAGAGCCCTATACGCTGGGCATTTCCGCCGCTGCGAGCTTTGGCGCAGCCTTTGCCACCGTCTCAGGATTCACCGCGGCGGGAATCGGGGCAGCGCTGGGAATGGCGGGCAGTGCTTGGGTCTTCGCCCTCGCGGCCTGTGCGGTGATCGTCCTATTCTCTCGGTCAAAGAGCTCTGGTACCGAGGGAATGATTCTGCTGGGCATAGCCATCGTGTTCCTCTTCGATGCTCTACTAGCGCTAATGCAGTACCTCGCCTCGCAGACCCAATTAGAGCAGGTGGTTTTCTGGACCTTGGGCAGCCTTACGCGCGCTACGTGGCCTCAGATCGGCCTTCTCGCGGTCATCTCACTAATCGGAATTGCTTACTTCTACCGCAATGCGTGGACGCTGACCGCGTTTCGAATGGGCGACGACCGCGCTAGGTCCATGGGTATCAATATCCCAAAGCTGCGCACGTACACGCTGGTGGGAGTCTCCCTTATGGCGGCAACTGCCGTTTCGATGGCCGGGACAATTGGTTTCATCGGACTCGTCGGCCCACATATCGCCAGGATGCTCGTTGGTGAGGACCAACGCTTCTTCCTCACCACGTCCATCATCTCAGGTGCGCTTTTGCTGACCTCAGCCTCAGTGGTATCCAAGCTGATCCAGCCTGGGGCGATTCTGCCTGTCGGCATCATCACCGCGATTGTGGGCGTTCCCGTGTTCGTCGTCCTCATTGTTTTGCGACGCCGCCCCCGAACTGTCTCCTCAACCTAATGATCGCCTCTCCCAGTACTTCCTGCCCCAGAAAGGACCCCCTCGTGGAACAACCGCCCACGGTTCCGCCAGAACCCACACTCCGGGTAGATAACCTGTGCTTTTCCCATGGAGACGAACAGATACTGAATGACGTATGTCTCCCAAAGATCGAAGCTGGAACCGTCACCGCCCTCGTCGGCCCTAATGGCGCTGGTAAGTCGACTTTGCTGCGCTGCATGGCTAACCTATGCCGATTCAGCGGCGACGTCACTGGGCCCGAGGCAGTATATTTGCCACAGGATCCCCCGCCGGAAAGCACCCTTACCGTATTCGAATCGGTACTTCTGGCACTCCAGCATTCCCGGACGGGATTCAGCGGACTACGGGTAGCCACATCCACACAGGACCGAGTCAGCTCGGTCCTCACGCGGCTGGGGCTAGAAGACCTAGAATCCCGAACAATGTCCCAGCTCTCCGGCGGCCAGCGTCAATTAGTAAGCTTCGCCCAGGCCATCGTATGCCGGCCGCAGGCATTACTACTGGACGAGCCAACCAGCGCTCTTGACCTAAGAAATCAGCTCATCCTCATGGAGCATATTCGCGCCTATGCAGCTGAAGCACCCGCGGCGGTCGTGGTTTCGATGCACGATCTTTCACAAGCAGCGCGCTTCGCTCACCGCATTGCGGTACTCCACGCGGGCACTGTATACGCACACGGAGCAGCTAAGGACGTGTTAACCGCAAAAATGTTGCGTGAAGTCTACCGCGTAGATGGAAAAGTCACCCTTACTGATGACGGTTCTGCAGCAATCACCACATCCAGAGCCATATAAGGGGCTTGAAGTGCCCCGAGTTTTGTTCCTAGGCATGTTCCTTGATTTCTATTATTCCCTGTTGCGGGTTCTTCTTCCACAATTCGGTTTCCACCTCGGCTGGGGTTCGATATCCCAGGCTTTGGTGGAGCCTTACCTCGTTCCACCATGACACCCACTCGAACGTCGCGATTTCTACCTCGACAACATCATTCCACCTGCGAGTATGGATGAGCTCATTCTTGTAAGAGCCGTTAACGTTTTCAGCTAGAGCATTGTCATTTCAGTCACCGACGGTCCCAGTGGAAGCGGCAATCCCGTGCTGGGCGAGACGCTGGTTGTAGACAACGCTGACGTACTATAAGCCGTGATCCGAATGGTGAATAAGGCCTGTTGTTTCCTTCGCGCTCACAATCGCTTGGTTGAGTGCTTGCAGCGGTAATACCTCGGTGCGCATCGAGTCCGATAATGCCCATCCGACGATCCGCCGGGAGTAAACGTCAGTGACAAACGCGGTGTACACAAAACCCTTCTTCGTACGCACGTAGGTAATGTCGGCCACCCACAGCTTGTTTAAGGCCTTGGGCTTTGAACTCACGCTCGACCAAATCCGGGCGCAGATCCGGCCTGTTGAGGTGTACGGGTTGTGATTGGTGATCCGCCTGTGCCTGTGCCAGAAACACCAGCTAGGCGCATCAGCCGGGCGGTTTGCTCACGACCGATGTCGATTCCGTCACGGTCAAGCGCATGCCACATTGTCCGCACGCCGTAGACACCGTAATTATCCCGATGAATGGCACCAATGCGTTCAATCAGCACAGCGTCACGGGGGCCTGACCCCCGGAAAGTAGACACGTCGGGGGTTAGCTATGCTGCTTGAGTCAGTGTAGCTGATGTGAGTGCTT